>JBBQDD010000051.1:0-12120 GCA_038319335.1 Sphingomonadales bacterium | reverse complement strand
AGCCTGGAGGATCTGCAAAAGGCCCCCGGCGTATCCGTGGCGATGGCGCAGGGGATTTACGATTTCTTCCACGCCCGGTGAACTCGCGTCGCCCGGAAACAAAATGATACATGCAAATTCGGATTTTCTTCATCGTGTCGCGCTAAGCCGGTGCCATGCCGACGCCCGTCTTCCTTACTGTCGACACCGAGATCATGTGGCGGCACCATGTCGCCGGGCATGATGCGGAAACGCTGTACGCCCGGTCGTTCGAGCCGGGCGGGGTGGGGATTACGTACCAGCTGGATGTGCTGGCGCGATACGGCCTGAGGGCGACCTATTTTGTCGATCCCATGCCCGCGCTGATGTTCGGGCTTGATCCGATCAAGCGGATCATCGCGACGATTCTGGCGGCGGGGCAGGAAGTGCAGCTGCATCTTCACCCGAACTGGACCGGGGCGATGCCCGGCGATGGTGGTGCGGCCAATGGCCCCGCCAATCTGAACGATTTTTCGGCAGGGGCGCAGCGTGACCTGATTGGCGGCGCGCGCGATCTGCTGGTCGCGGCGGGTGCCCCTGCGCCGATTGCGTTTCGCGGCGGCAATTACGGCGCGAATGATGATACGCTGGCGGCGCTGGCGGAACTGGCGTTTTGCTATGACAGCAGCCATAATGGTGCAGCGCACCCATGGCCAAGCGAGATTGGCCTGCCCGCCTGCCAGATCGCGCCGATTGCACATCAGGGGATCGTCGAAGTGCCGGTAACGCTGATTGAGGATGCGCCGGGCCGGATGCGCCATTTCCAGATCTGTGCGCTGTCCGCTGCTGAAATGCGCGCGGCGCTGGATCATGCGGTCGCGCAGGATCATGCGGCGGTGACAATCGTCAACCACGGGTTCGAACTTGCCAATCGCCTGGGCACCGCCCCCAACGCCGTGCATGTCGCCCGGTTTGAGGCGCTGTGCGAGATGCTGGCCGATCGCCGTGACGAGCTGCCGACGACCCATTTCGCTGATCGCCCCGTCCTGGCGCTTGATCAGGATGATCGCCCGATGCACGCCAACCGGGTGCGCCGTGGCTGGCGACAGGCCGAACAGCTCTGGTCGAACCTGGTGGCGGAGCGCGTCGCATGACGGCGATGCCGCTGCCGCTGCGGTTCCAGGTCGGCGCGCGCACGCTGATGGCGGTGCAGCGCCAGCTGGTGCGGGTGCCGCTGAGCCTTGATGAAGCGATGGAGGGGCGGCTGCCGGTACTGCCCCCGCTCGATCGGACGGCGCATGGCTATTCGATCACGTCGTTGCCCGCCGATCGCCGCGACGCAATGGCCTTTGCAGGCGGCGGGATGATCGCCTTTGTCCGGCAGAATTACACCCGCAGTTACATCGATTTCACGATCGGCTTTGATGGGTATCAGGCCGGCCTGTCCAGCAACACCCGCTCCACGATGCGGCGGAAAGCGCGCAAGGTTGCTGATGTTTCTGGCGGCACGCTCGATATCCGCCGCTTCCGCACGCCGGATGAAATGACGGCGTTTCACGATATCGCCCGCCGCATTTCACTGCGCACCTATCAGGAAAGGCTGTTGGGCGGTGGCCTGCCCGATGATGACGCTTTCCTGCGCCAGATGTACAGCGCCGCCGCCGCCGATTCAGTGCGGGCATGGCTGCTCTATGTCGCGGGCGAGCCTGCTGCCTATCTCTACTGCCCGGTGCACAGCGGCGTGGTGCGGTACGACCATGTCGGGCATGATCCGGCGTTCAACGATCTGTCGCCGGGCGGGGTGCTGCAGATGGCGGCGCTCAGCGACCTGTTCGGCGAAGGGCGTTTTTCGCGATTCGATTTCACCGAAGGCGATGGCCAGCACAAGCGGCAATTCGCGACCGGCGGGGTGCCGTGCATCGACATGCTGTTGCTGCGCGCATCGCTGGTCAACCGGTTGACGACGGTGGCGCTGGGCGGGTTTGATCGCAGCATGGCGCTGGGTAAGCGCGCGACCAACCGGCTGGGCCTGCAAAAAATGGCAAAGCGGCTGCGGCGCTGATTTCACGCGCGGTGATTGCCCGCGTATAGGGCGGCTGATGCTTATCCGCGCGGAAGCCCTGATTTTGTCGATCCGATCGCATGGCGAACACGGCGCGGTGGTGCGCGCGCTTACCCGTGATCACGGGGTGCAGCCCGGCTATGTGCGCGGCGGGCGATCGCGCCGGATAAAACCGATCCTGCAACCCGCCAACCTGGTGCTGGGCGAATGGCGCGCGCGGACCGAGGAGCAGTTGAGCGGGCTGACCGTGGAGTTGATCCACAGCCGCGCGCCGCTGTTTGGCGAGCCCCTGCCTGCCGCAGCGCTTGACTGGGCGACGGTGCTGACATCGGCGGCCCTGCCGGAGGGGCAACCCTTTGCGCAGTTGCACGACGCGCTGAGCGCGCTGTTCGATGCGATTGAGGCGGCACCGGCGGCACGCGGCTGGGCGGGGGCGCTGGTGCGCTATGAATTGCTGGTGCTGGCAGAACTGGGCTTCGGGCTTGATCTTGAACGGTGCGTGGTAACCGGCGCGACCGATGATCTGGCCTGGGTCAGCCCGCGCAGCGGCGGCGCGGTGAGCAGGGCGGCGGCGGGAGACCATGCGGCGCGGTTGCTGCCGCTGCCGGGATTCCTGCTGCGCGGCGGGGCGGCGGATTGGGACGATGTACTGGCCGGATTGCGGATCACCGGGCATTTTCTGGAGCGCGATGTGCTGGTTGATCGACGGGCCGATGCGCTGGCATCGCGCGCGCGGTTGATCGATCGGTTGAAAAGGGCGGTTGCGTGATCGGCAGCGGCTGGGCAAGGGCTGGGCAGGGCGCATGCTGATGTGCACGCCGGGGGATGATTGGTGAGCGCGCAGGCGGATTTGCTCGAACTGGCAGTGGTAATCCCGACCTTTAACGAGGCGGCGAACGTGCCGCTGCTCGTCGCCCGGCTGGATGTCGCGCTGGCCGGGCGCGCCTGGGAAGCGATTTTCGTTGATGATGACAGCCCGGATGGCACCGCCAATGCCGCGCGCGCCATTGCCCGCACTGATCGGCGGGTGCGGGTGATTCAGCGGATCGGCAGGCGGGGGCTTTCGTCGGCCTGTATTGAGGGGATGTGCGCCACCGCCGCGCCGCTGGTCGCGGTGATCGACGGCGATTTGCAGCATGATGAGGCGGTGCTGCCCCGCATGCTTGACGCGCTGCACGGCGATGCGGGGCTGGATGTCGCGATCGGATCGCGCTTTGTGGGCGATGGCGGGACGGGGGATTGGGACAAGGACCGGGTCGCCAAATCCGCCTTCGCCACGCGGCTGTCGCGCCAGGTGCTGAAGGCAGACCTGAGCGATCCGATGAGCGGGTTCTTCATGATCCGCACTGATCTGGTCCGCACATTGGCGCCCAATCTGGCCGCGATCGGCTTCAAGATACTGCTCGATATCATGACCGGCAGCCCGCGCCCGCTGCGCTTTGTCGAACTGCCCTACACGTTTCGCGTGCGCACGGCGGGGGAGAGCAAGCTCGACCATGTCGTGGCGATGGAATATCTGATTGCGCTATATGATCGCATGTTCGGGCGGTTCGTGCCGGTGCGGTTCGCGATGTTCTGCGCGATCGGGCTGGTCGGGCTGGCGGCGCATATGGGCGTGCTGGCGGTGGTGCTCGCAGTCGGCGCGACCTTCCTGATCGGGCAGATGGCGGCGGCGACGTGCGCGATGACGCTGAACTTCTTCCTCAATAACGCGCTCACCTATCGCGACCGGCGGCTGCGCGGCGTTCGCGCGCTATTCGATGGCTGGGTGTCGTTTTGCGTCGTCTGTTCGGTGGGGCTGGTCGCCAATATCGGCGTTGCGGCGTTCCTGTACGATGCGCACACGGGCACCTGGGCGGCATCGGCGATGGTCGGCGTGCTGGTGGGCGCGGTGTGGAATTACGCATTGTCGTCGCGGTTCACCTGGGGGCGGTATTAGGGCGTAAACGCATAGATGCTGGCTTGTCCGCTTTCGCCCCGGCTGCGGACGCCTGACCTGACGGCAGCTTTGCGCCCTATCCTCGGTCGTTCGGCAGCCGACGGCGCTAGCCCAAAAGATGTCGTTCATTGAGTCAGCGTTATAGCCGCGGCTTGCGGAGACAGCTTGCTGGAATGCGCCTGGTTCCAACCTCAGTTCGGGCTCCCGCGGCACGCGCAATCGCGTTGCGTGGCGGGGGCCGGCATGGCAAGGTAACCGCGTATGTTCGCTAAGTCTCTTTTTCGCCTTATGATTGATCCGCCAGCGGTGGGGCGCGAGTTAGCTGCAAGGCTGCGGGCCCTTTCTGCGGGGCGGCCATGAGCACGCGAGTCAGGGCGCCTGTTGCGCCTACGGTATTGGTCTGGGCGCGTACCTCCGCCGGCTACGATCTCAGCGTCGCGGCGGCCAAGCTCAAGCTGGATGAGGATCGGTTGTCGGCTTGGGAAGCGGGCGACGATCAACCTACCATCCCGCAGCTTCGCAAGCTCGCCGAGCTATACAAACGACCGCTCGCCGTCCTCTACCTTCCCGAGCCGCCGCTGACGTTTCAGCCGATGCACGATTTCCGGCGCCTGCCTGATATCGGCCCGCGCCACTTCTCTCCGGCGCTTACGCTTGAGATTCGACGCGCGCATCAGCGCCGCGAACTCGCGCAGGAGATGCTGGCCGAAACCGGTGAAGAGGTGCCCGCTTTTGCACTTCAGACCAATCTGGACATAGACGCCGAGTTGGTTGGCGAAATGATCCGCGAGGCACTCGACGTCGACTATCGAACTCAGGCCAGTTGGCGCGATCCGAGGGTCGCCTTCCTTGCTTGGCGGGGCCGCATCGAGGCGCTGGGCGTGCTGGTGTTTCAGGCATCCGCGATCGAGCGAGATGAGGCGTCCGGCTTTGCCTATTGGGCCGACACGCTTCCCTTTATCGTCGTCAATCGCAAAGACGTGTACACGCGGCGTACTTTCAGCCTCTTGCACGAGCTGGCGCACCTCATGCTCCATCAAAGTGGAGTTTCGGAGCTTGACATTGATGCGCCGCGTCCGGCGGAAGATGCGAAGATCGAAATTTTCTGCAATCAGGTCGCGGCTGCAGCTCTGATGCCGCGCTCGCAATTCCTAAGCGAGGCGCTTGTCGCCGAGCGAGGCGCTGGCGGCCACAACTGGCCCGACGAGACGATCAAGGCTTTGTCCGTGACATACGGCGTGTCGCGTGAGGCCGTCGTGCGCCGGCTGATGACGTTCGGGCGCACGTCCGCCGCTTTCTACCAGTCGAAGCGGGCGCAATATGGCGCGGAATTTCGCGAGCAGCTTGCCGCTCAGAAGGCGCAGAACGCCGATAGGCCGATCCCACGCAACATGCCGCGCGAAACAGTGGCCAACCTCGGCCGGACGCTCGTCGGGCTAATTATCGAGAATTATCGCGCGGACCGCCTCAGCCTGTCCGAGGTCTCCGGCTATCTCGGGGTCAAGACGCGGCATTTAGCCGGCATCGAACAGCAGCTGGGCTTTCGCTGATGGTGACGGACCAACCTCATTATTGCATCGATTCAAGCTCGCTGATTCACGCCGCCAAACGAGCCTATCCGCCACGCCGCTTCCCACGATTGTGGACCGAAATAGAGGCGCTGGTCGATGCTGGCCGCCTCACACTTTCAATTGAAGTTTATCACGAGCTAGAGCGCAAGGATGACGAGGTGTTTGCGTGGTGCAAGCAGCGCAAAGATGCATTGTGCCGCGACATTGACGACGAGGTGCAGGCCCATGTCATACGCCTGATGCGGTCCTATCCGCGCCTCGTCGACACCCGAAAAGGCAAGTCTGGAGGCGATCCTTTCGTGCTTGCTCACGCGCTAGCCGCTAATCCGCAGCTTGTCGTCGTTACCGAGGAAAAAGGCGGCTCGGAAGCGAACCCCAAGATTCCTTTCGTCTGCGCCAGCGAGGGTTTGCGCTGCATCGACATCCTAAAACTGATCGACGAGGAAGACTGGAGCTTCTGACGCCGCTCGGGCGGTGCCACTCGCCCCAGACTAATACGGCACGCCGCTCCGCCGCCGACTTCGGCGGAAAGAAGGAGTTGGCGCTGGTCTGTGGTCTGACCGTGCGGCCGTTTGTGGGGCTTACCCCCCAGAACCCGCCATTCAACTCCCGGCCCAATTTCGGCCAACTGAATTGCACAAGGCGATGTCAGCCCCCCACCCAATGTCGGTCATTTAGCCCGTGCGCCAATAGCGATCGTTTATGGGTTCACGACCCAGCGCCGCTTCCACTTCCCGCCCGCTCACTGGACGGCCCCTGATCCACTGTTATGGTTGTGGCAACAAATCACCGGGGATCTTGTTCATGCTTAAATTCGCGCTCGCCACCTTGCTCGCTTCGGCCAGCATGCCTGCATTGGCGGAAACCGTGGCGGTAACGGCTGATCACATGGTGGATGTGAAGGCGGGCACCACCATCGACAAGCCGGTGGTGGTGATCACCGATGGGCGCATTACCGCGCTCGGCACGCAGGGGTCCGTCGCCATTCCGGCGGACGCCCGGCGCATCGATTTGCCCGGGCAGACGATCCTGCCCGGGTTGATCGACATGCATGTCCATCTGGATGCCGATCCCCGGCTGAGCGGTTATCAGGCGCTCGGCTATACCGACAGTTTCTGGCAGGCGGTGGGCGTTGCCAATGCCCGGGCGATGCTGGAGGCGGGGTTTACGGCGGTGCGCAATGTCGGTTCCGGGCAGTTCAACGATGTCGGGCTGAAACAGGCGGTGGAGGCGGGCTATATCGCCGGGCCGCGGATCGTGCCGGCGGGTTATGCGCTGGGCGCGACGGGCGGGCATTGCGATAGCACCGAAGCGCTGCCGCCCAGCTTTGGCGCGCTGCCCAATCCTTCTGTCGCCGATGGGCCGGAGGGGTATCGCAAGCTGGTCCGGACAATGCGCAAATATGGTGCCGAAGTGATCAAGATCTGCGCGACCGGCGGCGTGCTGTCCCGCGGCGATGCGGCGGGCGCGCAGCAGATGACGCTGGACGAGATCAAGGCCGTCACCGCAGAGGCGCATATGCTGGGCATGCGGGTGGCGGCCCATGCGCACGGCACCGCCGGGATCAACGATTCGCTGCGCGCAGGGGTCGATACCATTGAGCATGCCAGCCTGGCCGATGCCGAAAGCTTCCGGCTCGCCAAGGCTGCGGGGGCGTGGTTCTCGATGGATATCTATGACGATGATTACATCCTGGCCGAAGGGGCCAAGAACGGCGTGTTTCCCGAAAGCCTGGAAAAGGAACGCCAGATCGGTCGCAAACAGCGCGAGGTTTTTCGCGATGCGCACCGTGCGGGGGTGAAGATGGTGTTCGGCACGGATAATGGCGGGGTGTTCCCGGCGGGCCAGAATGCGCTGCAATTCGCCAAGATGGTCGAATGGGGGATGACCCCGGCAGAGGCGATTCGCACCGCGACCGTGAACGCGGCCGAAGCGTTGTCGCGCACCGCCGATCTGGGGTCGCTGGCGGTTGGGCATTACGGCGATATCGTTGCGGTGACGGGCGATCCGCTGGCCGATGTGCGGCTGCTGGAACGGCCCAGCGCGGTGATAAAGGGCGGGGTGCGGATCAAGTAACCGGCGTTCGGGCAAGCAAAAGGCGCTTTCCCAGCCCCCCGGGAAAGCGCCTTCCTGTACGCCGCATGGGCGCGCAACGCTGGGGAGTTAAGGGCGCGCTGATCAGGCGGCTGCTTCGTCCTGACCCGTGTAGAACACTGATTCGGCCGCGCGAACGGGCGACGGCGTGGTGGCCGGGGCGGTGAAGTTCTTGCCCGATTCAGGGGAGATATGCTTCAGGCGGCCATCGATGCTGGCGCCGTTTTCGATCGCGATATTTTCATATTCGACATCGCCGGTGATCCGCGCGGCGCGCTCCACGGTCAATTGGCGGACCGAGACGGTGCCCTCGATCGCGCCGGCCAGCCGGGCGCTTTCGGCGCGGACATTGCCCGCGATGCGGCTTTCGGTGCCTTGGACCAGCGAACCGCAATTGACGTCGCCGTCAACCCGGCCATCGATGTGCAGATCAGCGGTGGCGGTGACGTTGCCGGTGACGATCACGTCGGATCCCAGCACCGAAAACATGCCGCGCTTGCCCGCAGGCTGGCTTGGCGGGGGCGGCAGGCTGCTGGAACCCGTCTCGCGCGCCCCTGACTTGTTGCTGTTAAACATGCTCATAAAACCCCGCACAAAAAAACTGGCCAAGAAGCGCATCTAGCGACTCGAGGTAAACCTTATCATATTTCCGGCAGCGTCAGGAGATTAGAACGCCCAGAGTGAGCGTGCCAGAATCAGACTGGACGTGCCAATATCAGACTGGGCGTGCCAGAAGGGGATTGTCGTTGGCGGCCGGGTTCAGCAGCGGCATCGCCACGCGCCAGGTGGCGACCAGCATGGGTACCGCGCTGATCGCGGCGACCGATTCGATCCCGCTCAGATAGGCAAGCAGCGCCAGCGCCGAACCCGTCTGGACGAGCAATGCGGTGCGCCACGCATAACGGTCGCCCGAAACGATGGCGAGCACGAGCGCGATGATATCGGCAAGGTAGAAAAAGCGTTCGTGCATCTTGGGCAGCAAACCCGCCGTCACCAGCATCGCCAGCAACGCGGCGGCGATCAGTACCCGGCCATGCAGCGGTTGCGCGGAAAAACGGGCGATATAGGCCGCGCTCGCGCCGATGGCGGCGGTGAAGGCAAGCCCGAGCAGTGGCACATCATCACCGCGCGGCAGCAGATCGATGATCGACCAGATATTGGGGGCGTTGCGCGACAGATCGGCAAAGGTCGTGCCCTGTTGGGCATAGATTGCCAGCAGGTCGCCCGGTGGCCAGCCCGCCAACATGGCGGGGACCATCATCGCTGCGGTGGCCACGGGGGCCAGCAGCCACCATCCCAACGGCACCCGCCGGTGGATCAGCAGCGCGAGGAAGAATGGCGCGATCAGTACTGCCTGCGCCTTGAACGACAATGCGACTCCGCACCACAGCAGCATCGCGCGGTGGCGGCGATCGAGCGCGGCGGCAATCGCCATCACGCACGGGGCAGCCCAGAACATATCTGCCTGGCCAAGCAGCGATGCGTTGATAGCCACGCTGGGTAGCAGCATCACCAGCGCCGCGCCGCGCGCAGGCCTGGGCACGTCGAGCCGCGCCAGCAGGTGCCCGACTGCAACCGCCAGCGCGCCGGTGCCCGCCACCGACACCAGCTTGATCAGGGTGATCGCCGGCACCAGTGGCGCCAGCGGACTGACGATGGCGAGTAGATAGAGATAGGGCGGCGTATAGTTTGAAAATGGCGCGGCAAAGGCGGCGATCGGCCCGGTATCGACGATATGGGCGAACCACGGCAGCAGATACGCGGTCATATCTGCGGCAATAATGTGCCAGAAGGCTAGATGCAGCAGCGCAGCCGCCGCCAGCGTTACCGCGACCGGCGGCAGCGGCGAACGCACGGGCACCGCAGCCAGTCGGGGTATGCAGCCGAACGGCGGGGTGAGGGGCGCGGAGATCATCCGCCATGCCATGCCCCGTCCATGGTTGCAGGCTGGTTAAGCCCGCCTGCGTTTTCGGGCGTTCCAGGCACCGGCCCCGCGCCCACACCACCCCCGAACCTTTGCGCCTGGCGTGGTGATGATGCGGGCCGCAACATGGCATTGACCGCCCCGGCCAGCATGGGTATAGCGCCGCCTGCTCATGAATGGGGCTGGTAGTGGGTTTGCCCGCACGCCGCCCGCTAATAAGCAGAGATGAACATTGCTGGACGCAAGGGGCCTGGGGGGCTGGATCGCCGCCGGGGCTCCTTTGTATTTTTTGCGCTTTCAGCAAAGTAACCGCCGGGAATGCCGGTAACAAAAGGTGAAGGGCTTCATGCCAACGATTAACCAGCTGGTCCGAAAGGGCCGCGATCCGCAGAAGGCCAAGTCAAAGGTTCCTGCGATGGATCAGAACCCGCAGAAGCGGGGCGTCTGCACGCGCGTTTACACAACGACTCCGAAAAAGCCGAACTCGGCACTGCGCAAGGTGGCCAAGGTTCGCCTCACCAACCAGCGCGAAGTCATCAGCTATATCCCTGGTGAAGGGCATAACCTGCAGGAGCATTCGGTCGTGCTGATTCGCGGCGGTCGCGTTCGCGATTTGCCCGGCGTGCGCTACCATGTGCTGCGCGGTGTGCTTGATACACAGGGCGTCAAGGATCGTCGCCAGTCGCGTTCGAAGTACGGCGCCAAGCGTCCGAAGTGATATCGGCCTAGGCCGGTATCATTCCCGCGCAGGCGGGGATGCAGGAAACAGAAGAGTAAGCCCCGGACGGGTTCCGGATCAGGCTGAAGCATAAAGGAATTCGAGAATGTCTCGTCGTCGTCGTCCCGAAAAGCGGGAAATCCTGCCTGATCCCAAATTTGGTGATGAGGTGCTGTCAAAGTTCATGAATTCGGTGATGCTGGACGGCAAGAAGTCCGTCGCCGAAGGCATCGTCTATGGCGCGCTCGAAACCGTCGAGTCCCGCGCCAAGAAGGATCCTATCGCGGTATTCCACGAAGCGCTGAACAACGTGAAGCCGAACATCGAAGTGCGCAGCCGCCGCGTTGGTGGTGCGACCTATCAGGTGCCGGTTGAAGTGCGGTTTGAGCGTTCGCAGGCACTGGCGATCCGCTGGTTGATCTCGGCCGCACGCGCCCGTAGCGAGCATACGATGGCAGGGCGCCTGTCGGGCGAACTGATGGATGCCGCCAACAACCGTGGTAACGCCGTGAAGAAGCGGGAAGACACGCACCGGATGGCAGAAGCCAACCGCGCCTTCTCGCATTATCGCTGGTAACGGTCGGCGATTGCCTTCCGCTGAAACACTAGACTTCCTATATCGGAGCGGCCGGGGTGAGAGCCCCGGCCGCTCCACATCCCCTCCCGGCTTGTCCCTACCCCAAGGAACCGATCATGGCCCGCAGCCATCCGCTCTCAATGTACCGCAACATCGGCATCATGGCGCATATCGACGCCGGTAAGACGACGACGACCGAGCGGATTTTGTACTACACCGGCAAGTCCTACAAGATTGGCGAGGTCCATGAGGGCACCGCCACGATGGACTGGATGGAACAGGAGCAGGAGCGCGGGATCACGATCACGTCGGCTGCGACCACGTGTTTCTGGAACGATCACCGCATCAACATCATCGACACCCCCGGCCACGTCGACTTTACGATTGAAGTTGAGCGTTCGCTGCGCGTGCTCGACGGCGCTATCACCTGTTTCGACGGCGTTGCCGGCGTTGAGCCGCAGTCGGAAACGGTGTGGCGCCAGGCGGACAAGTACAAGGTGCCGCGGATGTGCTTCGTCAACAAGCTCGATCGCACCGGGGCAGACTTCTATTTCTGCGTCGACTCGATCGTAGAGCGCCTCGGCGCGCGTCCAGCCATATTGTACCTTCCGATCGGTATTGAGGGCGGCTTTAAGGGCCTGGTCGATCTGGTCGAGAACCGCGCGATCATCTGGCTCGAAGAGAGCCTGGGCGCGAAGTTCGAATATCAGGACATCCCTGAAGACATGGCCGAAAAGGCCGCCAAGTATCGCAGCGAGCTGATCGAAATGGCCGTCGAGCAGGACGACGACCTGATGGAGGCCTATCTCGAAGGTAATGAGCCGTCGGTCGCCGATCTGAAGGCGCTGATCCGCAAGGGCACGCTGACCTCATCATTCGTGCCGGTCCTGTGCGGCTCTGCGTTTAAGAACAAGGGTGTCCAGCCGTTGCTCGACGCGGTCGTAGATTATCTGCCGTCACCGCTCGACGTGCCCGCCATCGACGGTCTCAAGCTCGACGGCGTGACGCCTGACAGCCGTGCTGCAGCCGACGATGCTCCGTTCTCGGCATTGGCATTCAAGATCATGAACGATCCGTTCGTGGGCACGCTGACGTTTGCCCGTATTTATTCCGGCAAGCTGGAGACGGCGTCGTCAGTGACCAACTCGGTCAAGGACAAGAAGGAAAAGGTCGGCCGCATGCTGCTGATGCATGCCAATGACCGCGAAGACATTCAGGTCGCCTATGCAGGTGACATCGTGGCGTTGGCGGGTCTGAAGGACACGACGACGGGCGAT
>JBBQDD010000050.1:0-12159 GCA_038319335.1 Sphingomonadales bacterium | reverse complement strand
TCCCTGTTGCTCCTCGATGTCGAAGGTTCGATCCTGCCCAAGCCAATAGGGATCGATGACACGCTTCCTCGTGATGTCAGGATCGGCGACATCCCAGGATTTGCCTTGGACCAATATACGCGCCTGGGCCGGGCGGCGATCGGCGACTTTGTCAGGTCAGATGAAAACTGGGGCCGGTTCGCGAACAACGTCGGTCTCTCGAAGAAGGCGAGTTTCGACGCAGCCGGGGAGCTCATGTTCCGAATTGAGGGGTCGGCAGTAACGCGCCGCGCCTCATGGGACGTCGCGCGGGTACTGCACGAGCAGTCCATCTCAGTTGGATGCTTCCTGCCAGCGCTTGACGTTGCCGAAGGGCGAGCACTGATCGAGGCAGGTCTGCCGCTTCTCCACGAAAAGCGGCTCGTTCGGTTTCGGGAATCTGAATACGGATGTTGGAGAATTGGGCATTATCATGCGTTCGAGAACAACGCTAAAGGGCTATTTTGCAGCGGCTTAGCGTCGAGCCATCTCAGGCCGCTTTTGGTCTTGCAAAGTGGGATACAAAACTGGTACACAATCAGCTTATCAACATGGCTTAAGTTACTGAAAAATATGGTTGGCATCGACGTGGAATTTTATCCCCCACGGCTCCACCATTTTTTCCGTCAGTTTGATCGTCCACCCAACACCGCCCACCGCAAGATACGGTAGGCGGTTCGTTGCGTCACCACCAACGACGGTGGAATCGGCGCGACTCGTGCTGACTCCTAGGTTTTTATAGACGGGAGTCGCCGGACTCGATACAGATGCGTTAACCATAACGGTAACGGATATGACGATCGCGCCCTGGTTCCTGCTTGCCATCCTGGCCAATTTCGCAGGGTATGCCGTCTACCTGACGGGGCTCAAGCGCGAGCTTGTCCAGCCGAACCGGGCATCCTGGCTGATCTGGAGTGCGGCCGTGCTGGTTGAGGCGAGCACCTATGCCGCCGTCAACCCCGGTGCCGCGCAAAGCGTGGTGTTCCTGATTTCGGCAGCGGCGTGCATCATCGTGACGATCGCGATCTGGCAGCGCTCCGCCTGGAGCGCGCCGACCCGCAGCGAAACCATCTGCATGGCCGCGTGCCTGGGCTCGCTGATGCTCTGGGCGATGTTCAGCTCGGCCTTCTGGGCGCATATGCTGGTGGTGGCCGCCGTGCCGATCAGTTTCTGGCCAACCTGGGAAAGCGTGCAGCAAGACCGCGCCCGGGAACGATCCCCCGCCTGGGGGCTGTGGACGGTGGGCGATCTCGCCACGCTGATCGTCGCCACGCGCACCGGCGATGTCGAGATTGGCAGCTATGCATACATCCTGGTCGAATTGCTGTGCCATGCCAGCGTGTGGTTCATGATCGGGCTGGCCACGATCAACCCGATCCGATCGCTGGGTTTCCGCAATGGCAATTTCTATGTGCTCGACAAATATCGCCCGGCATCGAACCTGTTTTCGGTGGGCGAGAACCATCTGGGCAAGGCCGTATTCGCCGCAATCGATTTTGCCGAAGGCGACCGGATTGTGAAGTTCACTGGCCGCCGGTTCCGGGCTGATCAGGTGCCAAGCGTGATGCGTGGCGGCGGCGACCGGTTCGTGCAGGTAACACCCGATCATTATATGGGGCCATCGGGCCGGATCGATGACCTGATCAACCATAGCTGCTCCCCCAATGCGGGCCTGCGCTTTACAGATGAGGGCGTGGTGCTGGTCGCAATCCGCCCGATCGCGCCGGGGGAGGAGATCAGCTGGGATTATTCAACCACGCTGGCCGAAAGCAACTGGCACATGATCTGCCAGTGCCGCAGCGAGGATTGCCGCCGCGTGATCGGCAATTTCGAAACGCTGACCCCCGAACGCCAGGAATGGTTTCGTGCCCGCAATTTGGTCGCGCCATATCTGCGCCGCCGCGATGATGTGATCGCGGGCGAGGTCGCGCCGGAGGTCCGGCTGGGGGCTGGATAGGGCGGGCCTCACCGGACCGTGCCCGCAATTCCTGGCTGCCAGTGACTCGACGCCGCTCGACACGAACCGTTCGAGCTTTCGCCGGCTCAGCTTAACTGAACCACTTCTGCACCCATCCAGGCAACGAAAACCCGGCGTGCGATAAAGGTCGCACGCCGGGTCGGGATTGGAATTCGTTCAGGGTTATTAGGCAGTTACTCGGCGCGGCTGGCCTTACCGGCGGTTGCGCTGGCCATTTGCGCCTGGGTTGCCTTTTCAAAGGCAATGCGCGCTTCGGGCGAGCAATGCAGGCGCGGTGGCGGCGTCACGATCTTGCCCGTCGGGTTGGGGAAGTGGTTGAGGGTGCAGCCTGCTGCCAGCGCGGCCTTGCGCTCACCATTGCTCAAATGCTTTGTCGATGAATGGGCAATGGCGGGCATCATGGCGATTGCTGCAACCGCACCGTAGCGCAGCAACTTGATCATGGTCATCGGCGGTCTCCGAAAAACGTTTCACTGCGATAGTGCCTAGCGCCACGACTTTGCCAATCGATCACCGCTTCGTAATAGAATGTTGCTGTGATGAGTTTGCGTGTGACAATGCAGCCACGCCCCTCGCAGGATCGCGCGCCTGGCAACAAATAATCACAATCGCGCGACCAGCCAGCAACATAGGGCGGATACCCCCGTCACAGGCGCGATCAATTTCCAGTTTCCATGAGCAAATCGACGCGCCGGACGCGGGCGGGACCAAATCTGTTTTCAACGGAGGTTCCATGAAACTATTGATCTGCTGCGCCGTCGCCGCGCTCGCGCTGCTGCCTAATTCGGCGCTCGCACAGGAGACTGATCCGCCCAAGGCGTTGACCGTATCAGGCTCTGTTGCCCTGGTGACGGACTATCGGTTTCGCGGGGTTTCGCAATCGGATCTCGATCCGGCGCTCCAGGGCGGCTTCACCATTTCCCATGAAAGCGGCCTTTACGCCGGCACCTGGGCGTCGAACCTGGCGGGCTGGGGCACCTTTGGCGGCCCCAATCTGGAGGTCGACGTGTTTGGCGGGTACAAGCACAAGCTTGGCGGCGGTGAAATCGATGTCGGCCTTACCTGGTATATGTACCCGGGCGGCGCGGCGCTGACCGATTTTGGCGAACCCTATGTGAAGCTGACCGGCACGGTAGGGCCGGTATCGTTGTTGGCGGGCGTTGCCTACGCGCCGCCGCAAAAGGCGCTGGGCAATTTTTCCAATTCGCCCACCAGCCGCGGCCAGGCGCAAAGCAACCTGTATCTATGGGGCGACGCAAGCGTGGGGATTGCGAACACCCCGCTGACGGCAAAGGCGCATTTCGGCTATTCTGAGGGTAATCCCGGCCTGGGGCCCAACGGCACCAGCGTTGCACCAACCGGGAATTATGCGGATTGGATGCTGGGGATTGACGGCAAGCTGGGCCCGCTGACGATAGGGGTCGCCTATGTCGATACCGACATCAAGCGGGCCGACGCGGCGCGATTGCTGCCCAATTTCGCTTCCACCAAAACGGGTGGGTCGATTGCCGACAGTCAGGTGGTTTTCTCCATTACCGCCGGTTTTTGATTGCTAAACGCCCGCGCCTTCGTGGCGCGGGCACATTCCTGCTGCTGAATGCGCCAGTGGAGCATCGCGTTTTAAATCTGGGTCATTAATCCTGCGGAGGCGGGTATGATGGCCATAGCAGAATTGAGTAAAGCTAGGCGACCAAGTCGGTGGCCCAGGCGAACAGCGCAGCTGCGTTCAAGCCGCAATCGCGCTCACCGCTGGCTCTGCCATGGCGGCCTTCAGCGTCAGGATGGCGACGGCTCCCAGGCCCTTGCCCTGGCTTTCCAATGCCAGCCCGCCTTCCATCGCATTCATCGAATTGGCGCACCAATGCAGCCCCAGGCCGCCCGATTTATGCGCGCGGGTGGAATAGCCGCGCTGGAACAGGGTTGCGCCGACTTCAGGGGAGAAACCCTCGCCATCATCATGAATTTCGACGCGGACCTTGCCGTCTGCCTGACTGACGGCAACGCGGATGCTGCCGCTGCCGGTGCCCCGTGCGGCGATGGCTTCGGCGGCGTTGCCGAACAAATTGCCGATCACCTGGCTCAGGATGACGCGGTTCGCCATGACGGGCCAGGGCTGCGCCGGGAAGTTGAAGGCGATGGAAAGGTCGCTGGAATAGCGCGCGATCGTTGCATTTTGCGCCACAATGTCAGTGACGTCGCACCGGTCGAGCGGCGGGCGTTCATGCGCCTGCGCCTGCTGCGTGCCGATGATTTCCAGCACATGCTGCATGGCTTCGCGCCCGGCCTCCAGCTGGCGACGGCGCTCGGCACGGTCGCTAGCCTCGGCCTCTACAGCTGCTGCCACGAATGCCGCGAGCTTTTGCCGCCGCGCTGCCGGAATATCCTCGCGCGCCAGCTCGCCCACCGCTCGGTCGACAATGGCGCGGTCAGTGACGCCGTCATCGGCAATGCCGCGCGACAGGATGGTGCTAATCGGGTTCAGCGCGTTGCGGACATTGTGCATCACCGCCACCGCGCTTTCGCTGCGCCCAAGGGCAAAGCTCTGCACCTCCAGCTGCTCGCGCAAATCCTTCAGCTGGCGCAGCATCGAATTGAAGCTGCGGCCAAGCGAGCCAATCTCGTCGCGGCGATCTTCCTCATCGAGCAGACCCAGCGCGCCAGACGCCGTGACGACCTGCATGTGCCGTTCCACCCGGTGAAGCGGACGCAGCACCAGCCGCGAAATCATCCGCCGCAGCACCATCAGCAGCACGCCCAACAACACCGTCGATCCGGCGATCGCCAGCACCAGCATCCGCTGGCCCAGGATCGATACGTCGCGCGGCACCCGGAAGCTGACATTGGCGACGGTGTGCCGGCCAGAACCGGTGATCGGCACGGCAATCGTCATGTCCTTCTGCCCCGGGGTAATCGTTTCGCGGGCTGACATATTGCCCAGATCAAGCCGTGCCTTCAGCTGCAGCAGCGTGGAAAGCTGGGTGGAGGTGATCTGGCGGACCATCATCACATAACCGCGCGGGGTACCGGTGCCGTCGCTGCGGCGCACCTGTGCCACGCCCATCGCGGCCACAATGGGGCCAAGCCGGGTGTAGAAGGCGGTCGAGCTGCGCCCGTTGAGCGCGCGGCGGAAATCGATCTTGCCGATCTGCTCGATCAGCTTGCGGCGCATGGCGGGTTGATCGGTCTGGCGGGCGATATCCAGCCAGCGCGCGATCACGATGTGCCCGTCATTGCCGATATAGGCCATGCCGTTGACGTCCAGGTTCGACATGGCGAGCGTGGAAAATGATTCCTGCTCGAACTTGGTCGACGGCGCGCCCATATAATCATAGCTGGAATTCCAGTCGCCATAGTCGCGAACGGCGGTTTCAACTTTCGAGATGTATTCGGCCAGTGCCGCGCGGGTGCGCTCGACATGCGCGCCAACCGACGCCCCCTCAAGCTGGTTGAAGCTAGGGGTGATGACGCTGGCGAGCAGCAGCGTGATCGCCAGCGAGCCGAGCAGCCCGACCGCGGTCAAGATCAGCAGCAATTTCGCGCCGAGCGATCCCGGTGCGCGGAGCCTGCCCCCGAACATCGTTCGCCCCGAATCTGCGGCCGCCATCAGCCGTGCGTTCCGTTACCCGCTTGGAACCCGGTATCATGCAGGGAAGGGCCATCGCCCGGATCATCCTTACCCTCGACAAAGCGTGCTTCGGCCATTTTGCGGGCCTCCACGGCATCGATGGGGCGCGAGAAGAAATAGCCCTGCAGGTGCGATGCTCCGGCCAGGCGCAGCGCCTGTACCTGTGCGTCTGTCTCCACGCCCTCCGCAATCACGCCCAGCCCCAGCGCGCGGCCAAGATGGATGATGGAATGGACGATCGCCGCACTCTCGCGCTCGCGGCCCATCCCGTCGATGAAGCTGCGATCGATCTTCAGGCAATCCAGCGCGAATTTGCGGATATTGTACAGGCTGGAATAGCCGGTGCCGAAATCGTCGAGCGCGATGCGGAACCCCATTTGCCGCAGCTTGTACAGCGTATCGGCGGCGCGATCAGCATCATCGAAAATCGCGGTTTCGGTAATCTCGATCTGCACCCTCGCAGGGCTGACGCCGGCCAGCTGCACGCGCTCCATCACCCGGCCGACAAAATTCTGGCGGCGGAACTGGCGCGGCGAGAAATTGACCGAGACATATTGGTCCGGCCAGTTCTTCACTTCCTCCAGCGACTGATCGAGCACCCAGTCGCCCAGCTCGTGGATCAGGTTGCTTTCCTCGGCAATCGGGATGAACAGCCCGGGCGAGATTGGCCCAAATTCAGGGCTGTTCCAGCGCAACAGCGCCTCAAAGCCGATGATTTCCAGCTCTTCGCGGGCCAAAATCGGCTGATAGACAAGCTTCAGCTCGCCCGCCGCAATCGCCTTGCTCAGCCCGCTTTCGATTTGCCGGCGGAAACGGATGCTTTCGTCCATGCTCTCGTCAAACGGGCGCACGACGCCGCGCCCGGCGCGCTTAGCTTCGTTCAGCGCGAGATCTGCGCGGCGCATGACGTCCACCGGATCGCGCACCGGCTCTGCCTCTGTCACCACCACACCCATCGATGCGCTGGCCTGGATCGAATGGCCGAATACCTTCAGCGTGACGGAACAGGCGCGCAGCATCAGCTCGCACGCCATTACCGCGGCTTCTTCACCAGGGGTGTCGAACAATACGCCGAATTCGTCGCCGCCTAGCCGGGCCACAATGCCGCCGGGGGGCACCGAGCCTGCAAGCAGCTGATAGACCGAGCGGATCATTTCATCGCCGGCCAGATGGCCCAGCGTATCATTCACCAGCTTGAACCGATCGAGGTCGAGCATCGCGGTGGCAAAGCGTTCCTTGCCCCGCGACCGCTCCGTCAGAGCGCGCAGAAAGGCGAGGCGATTGGGGGCTTCGGTGAGCGAATCATGGTTGGCGATGTGGACCGCATGGCTTTCATTCGCGGCCAGCTCTGCGCCTTTTTCCTCCAGCATCACCACCTGGCTGGCGAGCTGACGCCGCGCCTCGGCCAGCTCGATATCAAGCTTCCAGCGACCGGCGAGCGCGGTGGCGGTCTGCACGACTTCGGCGACTTCGAATGGCTTGGCGATGTAGAAAATTTTGTCGGCAGGACCAGCGGATTTCGAAATCTCGATGGGGGAGAAATCCGAAAAGCCCGTGACGATCACGATATTGATGTTGGGATCAAGCTTGCGGATGCGGGTGGCGGTTTCTTTGCCGTCGATGCCGGGCGGCATCCGCACGTCGATGAAGGCGACCGCGAACGGATCACCATCGGCCAGTGATTTTTCCAGCGCGGCCACGCCGTCCAGCCCCTGCATTGCATGGGTCAGCTCAAACGCCATGGCCTCGTTTTCGGGTGTCGGGGCAGGGGCGTCGTCATCATCGCCGAAAAGATCGGCGGCCATGGCCGACAGCGCAGCGCTGTCTCCATTTTTCTTGGGCGCAAAGCTTTGGCGATAGGATTCATGCATCGCCGGTTCGTCGTCTACGATCAATATGCGCACCGGGCACTCCCGTTTCTGGTTGCCCGAACCATGCGCGGCTTGTGGTTAAATTTGGGTTACTCCACCGTCACGGACTTGGCCAAATTCCGCGGTTGATCGACATCGGTGCCCTTGAACACCGCGACGTGATAGGCGAGCAGCTGTACCGGCACGGCATAGACCAGCGGCGCGATGAGCGGGTGGACGCGCGGCATCTCAATCGTGGCGATCGTGTTTTCGCCTGCCTGCGCAATGCCTTCTGCGTCGGAAATCAGCACCACCTGCGCGCCGCGTGCCTGCGCTTCCTGCATGTTGCTGACGGTTTTGTCGAACAACGGGCCTGATGGGGCGAGCACGATCAACGGGACGCTATCGTCGATCAGCGCGATCGGCCCATGCTTCATTTCGCCGCTCGCATAGCCCTCTGCATGGATGTAGCTGATTTCCTTCAGCTTCAGCGCGCCCTCCAAAGCCATTGGATATTCTGGTCCGCGCCCCAGATACAGCACGTCGCGCGCCGCCGCGATCTTCGGCGCCATTGCCGCGATTTCATCGTCATGGCCAAGCGCATGATTCATCGCCTGGGGCACTTCGCGCAGATGGCGGACGATTTCATGCTCCAGATCAGGCGTCAGCAGCCCCTTTGCGCGCGCCAGATTGATTGCGAGTGCGGCCATCACCGCCAGCTGGCACGTGAATGCCTTGGTGGAGGCAACGCCGATTTCCGGCCCGGCATGGGTGGGCAGCAGCAGATCAACTTCGCGCGCCATCGAACTGGTCGGCACGTTGATAATCCCCGCCGTCGTCAGCCCGGCGGCCTTCATGTGGCGCAAGGCGGCCAGCGTGTCCGCCGTCTCACCCGATTGCGAGATGACGATGCCCAGCATGCCCGGCGTCAACACCGGATCGCGGTAGCGGAATTCGCTGGCGACATCAGCCTCCACGGGCACGCGGGCGAATTGTTCGATCCAGTATTTGCCGATCATGCCGACATAGCTGGCGGTGCCACACGCGACGATGGCCACGCGGTCTACGCCGGCAAGATCAAACTCCATGTCGGGCAGCGCAACCTGCTCCTCCACCGGGCGCAGATAGCTGCGTAGCGTTTGCGCGACCACCAGCGGCTGTTCGTAAATTTCCTTCAGCATGAAATGCCGGTAATTGCCCTTGTCGATCAGCTGGCCCGATGCGCCGGAATTGACGATCGGGCGGGTAACGGGCTGGTTGTCGCGATCGAAAATCTGAACGCTGGCACGCTTGATGACGACCCAGTCGCCTTCCTCGAGATAGGCGATTCGTTGCGTCAGCGGGGCCAACGCCAGCGCGTCGGAGCCCAGATAATTCTCTCCCCCGCCCTCGGTCGGGCCATAGCCGACCGTCAGTGGTGCACCCAGCCGCGCGCCGATCAACAGATCGGGTTCCGATTTGAACATCACCCCAAGCGCAAACGCACCGTGCAGCCGGGGCAGTACATTGGCGACCGCATCACGCGGGGCGGCGCCACGCTCAATCTCGCGCGCGATCAGATGGGCGACAACTTCGGTGTCGGTCTGGCTGAGGAACTGGCGGCCGTCCGCGATCAGTTCTTCGCGCAGTGGCTTGAAATTCTCGATGATGCCGTTGTGGACCAGCACCACATCGTCAACGATATGCGGGTGGGCATTGTCCTCGGTTGGCGCGCCGTGGGTGGCCCAGCGGGTGTGGGCGATGCCGCTGTCGCCGGGCAGCGGCTCTTCTGCCAGTCGGGCAGCGAGATTCATCAATTTGCCCTTGGCGCGGCGGCGATCAAACTGGCCGTCATGCACCGTGCAGATGCCCGCCGAATCATAGCCGCGATATTCAAGCCGCTTCAGCCCGTCGAGCAACCGGTCCGCCACGGGGCCCTGGCCCAAAATTCCAACGATGCCGCACATAATGCCAGTGTCTCCGCCCCTGGTGCTATTGCTTGTTCTTCTTTGCCGTCATCGCGTCGCGAAAGCGCTTTGCCCAGCCAGGGCGAGCTGTCTGCTGCCCGCGCGCCAGCGCCAGGGCGTCTGCCTCGACATCGCACGTCACCACGCTGCCCGCGCCCACAATCGCCCCGGCGCCGATGGAGACGGGTGCCACCAGCGCGCTGTTCGATCCGATAAAGGCACCCGCGCCGATCACCGTCTTGTATTTGAAAAAGCCGTCATAATTACAGGTGATGGTGCCCGCGCCGATATTCGCGCCCGCGCCCACATCGGTATCGCCCAGATAGGTCAGGTGGCTTGCCTTCGCGCCTGCGCCGAGCACGGTTTTTTTCATTTCGACGAAATTACCGATCTTCGATTTTTCGCCCATCACCGATCCAGGCCGCAGCCGCGCGAAGGGCCCAACCTCCGCTTGCGGGCCGATAACCGCCCCTTCGATATGGCAGAATGCGTGGATCACCGCACCGTCGCCCACACGTACGCCGGGGCCGAAAAAGACGTTCGGCTCAATCACCACGTCGCGGCCGACCACCGTATCATGCGCGAACCACACGGTGTCAGGCGCGATTAGCGTTGCGCCGTCAGCCATGGCCTGTGCGCGTCGCTGTGCTTGCCAGGCGGCATCCACGGTGGCGAGTTCGGCCCGGCTGTTGACGCCCGCAACCTCGCCCGCATCGGTTTCAATCACCGCTGATCCGCGCCCATCGGCAGCGGCGAGCATCACGATATCGGGCAGATAATATTCGCCCGCCGCATTGTCGTTGCCCACCCGTTCGAGCAGCGCGAACAGATCGGCACTGCGGACCGCCATCAACCCGGAATTGCACAAGGTCACCGCGCGTTCGGCGGCGCTCGCGTCCTTATACTCCACCATCCGGTCGATCCGACCATCAGCACCCGCGATCACCCGGCCATAGGCGGCGGGATCAGCCGGGCGGAACCCCAGCACCACGATGGCGGGCGCATCGGGTGCGGCCAGCCGGTCGAGCATGCGCTGCATCGTGGCGGGCTGCACCAGCGGCACATCGCCGTACAGGATCAGCACATCACCGTCGAAATCCGCGAGCGCAGCGCGCGCCTGCAACACGGCATGACCGGTGCCCAGCTGTTCTGCCTGCAGCGCGGTGGCAACCCCCAGCGGTGCGACGGCTGCCTCCACCTGCTCCCGCCCCGCCCCGGTGACGACGACGGTGCGGCCGGCATTCAGCGCGGCAACACTGCTGATCAGGTGGAGCAGCATGGGACGCGCTGCGATGGGGTGCAGCACCTTGTGAAGATCGGATTTCATGCGCGTGCCCTTGCCGGCGGCAAGGATGATCGCGGCAATTGGTCGCTGGGTCATCGGGCTCCCTTGAGTGGCCAGCGATGGCATGATTGTGTTGCCAATTCCATAGCGATGCTGGCAGGCGCGCATGATGACTGATCAGACTCCGCCCGCAACGCCCTTTCCCTTCGACATTGTCGGGTTCGACCTAGACGGCACCTTGCTGGACACCAGCCCTGATCTGCTGGCGGCGGTGAATGCCGTTCTGGGGCAGGCGGGCCGGCCGCTGCTGCGGGTTGATGAAATAAAGACGATGATCGGCGGCGGCGCGAAGCATATGCTGCAGCTTGGTTTTGATGCCAGCGGCGGGATCGATCCGATCGAGTTTCGCACATATTACAAGGCGATGTTGCGCCATTACGAAGCGCATGTCTCCGTCGGCACGCGCCCGTTCGATGGCGCGCTGGCTGCGCTGGACGCGCTTGACCGGTTGGGGGTGAAAACCGCGATCGTCACCAACAAGTTCGAATCGCTCGCGGTAAAATTGCTCGGCGAACTGGGGCTGCTCGATCGTTTCGTCACGGTGATCGGCGGCGATACTTTGGGCAAGGGCAATGCCAAGCCATCCGCCGCGCCGATCAGCGAAATGATTGATCGCTGCGGGGGTGGCCGGGCCGTGTTCCTGGGTGATTCGATTTACGACATCATGGCCGCGAAGAACGCTGGCATTCCCAGCATCGCGGTCAGCTTCGGGTTCCTGCACGGCCCCGTCGAGGAACTGGGAGCGGACGCGGTGATCGATCATTTTGACGATCTGCTGCCGGCGCTCGCCCTGCTGGGGGCGCGCCACCCGGGCTGATTGGCCGGGCGGCGCGCGCCAGTTATTGCGAGGGGGCAAGCCGGGTGTTCAGCACCCAGCCGACATTGTCATTCTCGTCGGCGACTTCCCACCACAGGCCATTCTGGTTGCCCGTTGGATACAGGATCGAGCCTGGCGGCAGCGTGCGAATCGCCTTTGCCGTGGCAATCGGGCTGACGCGCATCGCGACGGGCCCTTGCGCGGTGAAGGTTTTCTTCGGGGCGGCCTGGGCAGTGCCCTCATCACCCGGGCGCACATATCCCAGCTCATCGACCATCTTTGAATAGGCCTGGATGAACGCCAGCGTGACAATCCGGCCGATATCGGTGTTCTCATAGCCGCCACCGACGCCACCGGCACCGAAACCGCCCACTCCGAAAACCCCACCGACCGCAAAGCTCGTGTCGCGCTTTGCAGCATAGCCTTCGGTCACTGCGAGGGTCTCGGTCGTGCGGACGTTGGTGAGCGACAATACGGTGTTGGCTTCCGACTTGCGTGACTTGATGCCACCCAGCAGCCCGCCGAATGGTCCGCCGATGATCGCTCCGGCAACCGCCCCCGCTGCGTTTCCGCTGACGTT
>JBBQDD010000049.1:0-12230 GCA_038319335.1 Sphingomonadales bacterium | reverse complement strand
TGGCGATATCGTGCAGCAATACCGCAATATACAGCACCCGGCGCGACACGATCCGCTTCAGGATGCCAGCGGCAAGCGGGTGATCGTCCGCCAGTTCGCCGCGTTCGATGCGCGACAACAGGCCGATCGCGCGGATCGAATGCTCGTCCACGGTGTAATGGTGGTACATGTCGAACTGCATCTGCGCGACCACCCGGCCGAAATCGGGCACGAAGCGGCCAAACACGCCGGCCTCATTCATCCAGCGCAGCGGAGCCTCCGGATCGCGCGGGCTCGTCAGCACGTCGAGAAACAGCGCATTGGCGCGCGGAACGGTGCGGATGTCGTCGGCCAGCTTGGCATCGCGCGCGGCAACCCGCATCGCCAGCGGGTGCACTTCCAGCCCGTGCTTGTCGGCCAGCGCGAACATTTCGATCAGCCGCACGGGATCGCGCGCAAACCAATCATCGGATGGCAGCGCCAGCCGCCCGCGATCCAGCACAAAGCCGTTCAGATTGCGCGGCCAGCGCCGTAGGATCGGCAGGCCAAAGCGCCGGCCGCGCGACGCGAATTTATCATCGAGATGGGCCAGGAAAACGCCCGTCAGGTCACCGACGGTTTTCGCCTGCAAAAAATAATGCCGCATGAACCGTTCGACGCGCGATGCACCGGCACGGTCGGCATAGCGCATCCGCTCTGCAATCTCGCGCTGGACGTCGAACGTCAGCCGGTCCTCTGCGCGACCAGCGATGCTGTGCAGGTGGCAGCGCACGGCCCACAGGAAATTTTCCGCCCGGTGAAACTGGCGATATTCGATCCGTGTCAGCAAACCGGCCTCAACCAGTTCGGATACATTGCGCACGTTGTACGCATATTTGCCCATCCAGAACAGTGTATGCAGATCGCGCAGGCCGCCCTTTCCCTCCTTGATATTGGGTTCCACAACATAGCGGCTGTCGCCCATCTTGCGGTGGCGTTCGGTGCGTTCGGCCAGCTTGTCGGCGATGAACTGGCGCGCGGTGCCGGCCTGCACTTCGGCTTTGAACCGCCTGGCCGCCTCATCATATAAATCGGTATCGCCCCACACATACCGCGATTCCAGCAGCGCGGTTCTGATGGTCATGTCCGCCTTTGCCTGGCGCACCATTTCATCTAGCGATCGCGACGAATGGCCGATCTTCAGCCCCAGATCCCATAGCGCATACAGCATCGATTCGATGACCTGTTCAGACCAGGCGGTCTGCTTCCACGGCGTCAGGAAACCGATATCGACATCGGAGAACGGGGCCATTTCACCCCGCCCATAGCCGCCGACCGCGATCAGGGTGATCCGCTCGCTGGTCGTCGCATTGGGCTTTGGGTAAAGCCGTTCGGTAATGAAATCATAGAGCAGGCGGATGATCTGATCGATCAGGAATGCCTGCGCCGCTGCTGCCTCCAGCCCGCGTGACGGGTGCTCGATCAGCCGTCGTTCGATTTCGGCGCGCCCCTCTGCAAGGGCGGCGGCCAGTACCTGGGTGGCCGTGCGGCGCATCGTGGCGGCATCGACAGTGGCCAGCGCGGCAAGCACATCGGCAATCTCCCGCCGATCAATGATTGCGCGGCGCTGGGGCAGGGTTTCAAAACGGCTGGCCATCGCCGCAAGATAGGGCGGCGTTGCCCGTTCGTCATCACTTCATCGCAGGTGCTGCGCACGGTGCTGGCAGGAATACCGCGCTTGCCCGGCGATCCCCGGGGCTTTAGCCAATGTGGCCATGATTTTATTCCACCGCACCGCCCGAATTGTCGCCCCAATTGGCAGCCTGATTTTCGCCGGGCTGCTCACTTTCCTGATTGGCGCTTCGCCCGCCGATGCGCGGCGCGGCAAAGCGGGCGGCAGCGGCCTGGTCCGCGTGCGGCTGGTGACGTCGCAAGGGCCGATCATCCTCGCGCTGGAGGCACGGCGGGCGCCGGCGACGACCGCCAATTTCCTTGCCTATGTCGATGATGGGCGGTTTGACGGGACGAGCTTTTACCGCGCAGCCCGGCGCAAAGCCGATCCGCGATTTGGCTTCATCCAGGGCGGCATCCAAACCGATGCCCGCCGCATCCTGCCGCCCTTCCCATTGGAGCCGACCAGCAAAACCGGGGTGCTTCACCTCGATGGCGCAATCTCAATGGCGCGGCGGGCCGATCCTGATTCGGCGGGGGGCAATTTCATCATCACATTGGGGCCAATCCCCAGCCTGGACGCAAAGGGCAGCTCGCTTGGTTATGCCGCGTTCGGCCATGTCATTTCGGGGCGGGATACCATGGCCCGCATCCTGGCCGCACCCACGGGCGGCGGCACGGATTCGATGCGCGGGCAAATGATCTTGCGCCCGGTCCGCCTGATCCGCGCGCAACGTCTCGACGGGGTGGCAAAGCCGACGGGGCAAGTGAAACCCTGGCTGATCAAGGTGCCGCGTTAGGGGCGTGGAACTGAAGTATGTTTCATTCCCCGTCCGCCCGTCCGTCACCCTTCAACGCTAACCCTCCCGCGCGATCGCCTTTAGCCGGTACACCAGCTCCAGCGCCTCGCGTGGCGTCAGCGCGTCGACATCGACCTGCTCAATCTCGCTGCGCAGCGGATCGCGGGCTTCCTCGGCCAGTTCCGCGGTGGCGGCGAACAGCGGCAGATCGTCCAGCCCCGCCGCCAGCCCGCCTGTCTTGGCGCGCCCCGCTTCCAGCTTTGCGAGCACTGATTTCGCACGGGCAATCGTGACCGGGGGCAGCCCCGCCAGCCGCGCCACGGCCAGGCCGTAACTGCGGTCCGCCGGGCCTTCGGATACTTCGTGCAGCAGCACCAGATCGCCCTTCCACTCGCGTGCGCGCACATGGTGCAGCGTCAGCGCGTCGCAGCGCTCGGCAAGCCTTGTCAGCTCATGATAATGCGTCGCGAACAGGCAGCGGCAGCGATTATCCTCATGGATCGCCTCCACCACTGCCCAGGCAATCGCCAGCCCATCATAGGTGCTGGTGCCGCGCCCCACCTCATCCAGAATAACAAAGCTTTGCGGCGTTGCCTGCGCCAGAATGGCGGCGGTTTCCACCATCTCCACCATGAAGGTCGATCGGCCCCGTGCCAGATTGTCCGATGCGCCGACGCGGCTGAACAACCGGTCGACAAGCCCCAGCGTCGCGGCGCTGGCAGGCACATAGCTGCCCGCCTGCGCCAGCACCGCGATCAGCGCATTCTGGCGCAGAAAGGTCGATTTGCCGCCCATATTGGGGCCGGTGACCAGCCAGAGTCGCGAATCCTCTGACAGGCGGCAATCATTGGCGACGAAACGCCCGCCCGCCTTCGCCACGGCGGCCTCGACAACGGGGTGACGCCCGGCTTCGATCTCAAAACAGGCATGGTCCACGATGTGCGGCCGCGCCCAACCGCCCTCGCTCGCACGCTCCGCCAGCGCGGTGGCGACGTCCAGCCGGGCGAGTGCGTCTGCGGTGGCGGCAATCGCTTCGCGGTTGCTGAGCGCGGTGTCGGTCAGCTCCTCTAGATGGGCTGCTTCTGCGGCCAGCGCGTGCGCGCCCGCCTGTGTCACCTTCAGCGCCGCATCATGCAGGTCTGGCGCATTGAAGCGCACCGCGCCTGCCATCGTCTGCCGGTGGGTAAAGCCGCTATCCGGCTGCATCAGCGGATCGGCAACGCGTGCTGGCACCTCGATATGATAGCCAAGCACGCCGTTATGCTTGATTTTCAGCGCTGCTATGCCTGTTTTCGCGCGATAATTGGCCTCCAGCGCGGCAATTGCGCGCCTGCCGCCAGCGCCGCTATCGCGCAAATCGTCCAGCGCGGCATCAAATCCGGGCGCGATATAGCCCCCCGCAGCGGCATCAATCGGTGGTGATGCAACCAGCGCGCGGCCCAGCAGGTCGATCAGCGCACCGTGCCCGCGCAGGTGCGGGGCAAGCGCCCCCAGCAACGCAGGCTTGGGATTGATCTGCTCAAGCCGCTCGCCCAGTCGCCACGCCGCATCCAGTCCATCGCGCAATTGCCCCAGATCACGCGGGCTGCCCCGCCCCGCTGCCAGCCTGCCCAGCGCGCGGCCAATATCCGGCAGCGCGCGCAGCGTATCGCGCAGGCCATCGCGCAAACCGGGATCGTCATGGAAATGCTGCACCAGATCGAGCCGCGCGTCGATCTGCGCGCGTGCCATCAGCGGCGCCCCGATATCGGCGGCCAGCAAGCGCGCGCCAGCCCCCGTCACCGTCCGGTCGACCGCGTCGAGCAGGCTGCCCTTGCGCCCGCCGCTGGCAGTCTGGGTAAGCTCCAGGCTTTCGCGGGTGGCGGCATCAATCGCCATCGTCTCGGCACTGCGCTTCAGCCGGGGCGGGCGCAGAAAGGGCAGCGCGCCCTTGGCATTGTGCTCCAGATAGCGCACCAGCCCGCCCGCCGCCGCCAGTGCCGCGCGCGAAAACTGGCCGAACCCGTCCAACGTGGCGACACCGAACAGCGCCTTTAGCCGCTCCTCGCCTTGCGCGCTCTCAAATTCGGATCGCGGGCGGCGGCTCGTGGCGAGATCGTCGAACTCGGTGGCATCGGACGCGATCGTCTCCGCCGGGTTCAAGCGCGCCAGATCGGCAGTCATCGACGCTGCATCGGTTTCGATCACTTCAAACCGCCCGGTGGAAATATCGGCCACCGCAATGGCCACCCCGCCCGCCGCCTCGCCAATCGCTGCGCACCAATTGGCGGCTCGCGCGTCAAGCAGCGTTTCCTCCGTCAGCGTGCCCGCCGTGACAACCCGGACGATGGCGCGCCCGACCAGCGTCTTGCCGCCGCGTTTCTTGGCGTCGGCAGGGCTTTCGGTCTGTTCGGCAATCGCGACGCGGTGCCCCGCCTTGATCAGCCGCGCCAGATAGCCCTCCGCCGCGTGCACCGGCACGCCGCACATCGGAATCGGCACGCCGTCATGCTCACCCCGGGCCGTCAGCGCGATATCAAGGGCAGCGGCGGCAATCCGGGCATCATCGAAGAACATCTCGAAGAAATCGCCCATCCGGTAGAATAACAGGCAATCCTGCGCCTCTGCCTTCAACGCCAGATATTGCGCCATCATCGGGGTGGGGGCAGGGCTTGTCATCAGCGGTCGAGCGGACGGCGTGCGCTATGGCGAACGCTCAGGATGAGAATGTCCTCGCCGACGACACGATAGCGGACGATGTAAGGGCTTACCGTGACCATTTCACGCGTCCCGCGCACCGCAGGGCGGCCACGATGGGGAAACGCTCCGAGGCTATCACCGAGCGCCTGGAGGCGGCTATGCAGGCGTAGCGCTGCATGGGGGTCGAAAATTATGATATATGCGGCGATCTTGTCGAGATCGTCCAACGCCCGCGTCGACCAAGTGACGTCAGCCATTCTGCGATGCGTACCAATCCCGGAACGAACGAAAGTCTTCGGTTCCCCAAGTCTTCAACCATTCCGTGACGATCGAATGAGGAACGCCACCCCCGGCTTCGAACTCGGCGAGCGAGGCCGCTTCGCCTTCGGCATCGTCCTGATCGACCGAGCGGATTCCGGGGCATGGCGGCAACGCTTCCATCCACGTATCAAACTCCGCCTCGGTCGCGTTTGGCGAAAGCTTCGGCACGTCGGGCCGCAAGGGTGAGGATGCGTGCTTCATGATGCGCAGAGCATAGCCATTCGGCAAAGCCTTGGCTAGGACGGGGTCGTTGCATCCCGGGGGCTTCCATGACCGATGAATCGACGATCCAGTTTTCCGAGCGTGAAGCGCTGTTGTTCCATTCGGAAGGGCGGCCCGGCAAGATCGAGATTATCGCGTCCAAGCCCATGGCAACCCAGCGCGACTTGGCGCTGGCCTATTCCCCCGGCGTCGCTGTGCCGGTGCGCGCGATTCATGAAAATCCGGCGGCTGCCTATGAATATACCGCCAAGGGCAATCTGGTCGCGGTGATTTCAAACGGCACCGCCATTTTGGGCATGGGCAATCTGGGGGCGCTCGCGTCGAAGCCGGTGATGGAAGGCAAGGCGGTGCTGTTCAAGCGCTTTGCCGATGTCGATTCGATCGATATCGAACTCGCCACAGAAGATCCCGATGCCTTCATCAATGCCGTCGCGCTGATGGAGCCCAGCTTTGGCGGCATCAACCTTGAGGACATCAAGGCGCCCGAATGCTTCATCATCGAACAGGCGCTGAAGGAGCGCATGAACATTCCGGTGATGCATGATGACCAGCACGGCACCGCGATCATCGCGGCTGCGGGCCTCATCAACGCACTGTTCCTGACCGGGCGGGACATCAAGGATACCAAGGTCGTGATGAACGGCGCAGGGGCCGCGGCGATTGCCTGTGCCGAGCTGATCAAGGCGATGGGGCTGCCGCACGACCAGCTGATCATGTGCGACAAAAGCGGCGTGATCTATCAGGGCCGTGAGCACGGTGAGATGAACCAGTGGAAATCAGCGCATGCCGCCAAGACGGACAAGCGCACGCTGGAAGAGGCGCTGGACGGGGCCGATGTGTTCATGGGGCTATCCGCCAAGGGGGCGTTGCCGGCCGAATTCCTGATGAAGATGGCCGCCCAGCCGATCGTGTTCGCGATGGCCAATCCCGATCCCGAAATCACCCCGCCCGATGCCAAGCGCGTTCGCCCGGATGTGATTATCGCCACAGGCCGATCGGATTACCCGAACCAGGTCAACAATGTGCTTGGCTTCCCGTTCATCTTCCGCGGTGCGCTCGACGTGCGGGCAACCGCGATCAATAACGAAATGAAGGTTGCGGCCGCCCGCGCCCTTGCCGCGCTTGCCCGCCAGCAGGTGCCTGAGGAAGTGGCCGTGGCGTATGGCGTCCGCCACAGCTTCGGCGTCGATTACATCATCCCCGCACCTTTCGATCCGCGGCTGATGGAAATTGTGCCAGTGGCGGTTGCGCAGGCGGCGATGGATTCAGGCGTCGCGACCAAGCCGATCATCGACATGGAGGCTTACCGCCAGCAACTGCGCGGGCGGTTGAATCCCACGACGTCGGTGCTGACACTCGCCTATGAAAATGCACGTGCCGATCCCAAGCGGGTGCTGTTTGCCGAAGGTGAAGAGGAAGTCGTGCTGCGCGCGGCCATTGAGTTCAAGGCCGGCGGCTATGGCACGCCGGTTCTGGTGGGGCGTGACGATGTGTATGATCGGCTCCGCGCGCTGGGGGTTACTGACCCCGAAAGCTATGAACTGCACAACAGCCGCAAATCGCCGCTCGTGCCCAAGATGGTCGATTTCCTGTACGAGCGGCTGAAGCGGCGCGGCTATCTGCGGCGCGATTGCGAGCGGATGATCAACCAGGATCGCAACATATTCGGCGCGGTGATGCTGCAACTGGGGGAGGCCGATGTGATGATCACCGGCGTCACCCGCCCCTATGCGCAGTCGATGCGCGAAATCCGCCGGGTGATCGATCCGATCAAGGGGCGCACCGCCTTTGGCGTGCATGTGATGGTGGGGGCCAAGCACACCGTTTTCATGGCCGATACCACGATCAACGAACGCCCCACGGCAGAGGAACTTGCGGATATCGCTGAGCAGACGGCGCTGGTCGCCAAGCGCATGGGCCATGAACCGCGCGTCGCCTTTCTCAGCTATTCGAATTTCGGCAATCCGGAAGGGCGCTGGCTGGAAAACATCCGTAATGCGGTGTGCGTGCTCGATCAGCGATCGGTGAATTTCGAATATGAAGGCGAAATGGCGCCCGATGTCGCGCTCAATCCGCGCCAGCTGGCCAATTACCCGTTTGCCCGCCTGTCTGGCCCGGCCAATGTGCTGATCATGCCCGGCCTGCAAAGCGCGAACATCTCAGCGAAATTGCTGCGCGAACTGGGCGGTGATGCGGTGATTGGGCCCATGCTGGTCGGCATGGAAAAATCCGTCCAAATCGCCCCGATGACGAGCACGGCGAGCGAGCTGGTAACGCTGGCCGTGCTGGCAGCGGGGGGTATCGCGGGGTAGAAAATTCACGCGATTGTGGCTACATGACTATCTGGATAGTCAGGAGCGAGGGATGGAAAGCTATAGCGTTGCCGATGCAAAGGCCCGGCTGAGCGAGCTGATCGAACGGGCTGAGGCGGGCGAGACCGTGTCAATCACCCGGCGCGGCAAGCCCGTGGCGCGGCTGGTGGCGGAGGTCGCGCCGAAGCGGCCATTCAATGTAGAGGATATGCAGCGCATTGCGGCCTTGTCCGAGCCTTATGTCGATCCCGACGGATTGAGCTTTGTTGAGCGGTTGCGCCGCGACGACCTGCTTTGAAAGTCTATGCTGACCCATCGCTGATTGTTTCTGCGTTCACAGACGAAATCTCCAGTACGGCTGCGCGCGCGTGGCTGGCGTCTTTGTCGTCCGACAGCTTGTTGTTCAGCAAATGGTGCGAAACCGAAATTGCCTCGGCCTTGTCGGGCAAGGTGCGCATTGGCGTGCTGGCGGCGGAGCGGCGCGTGCCGGTCATGCAGGGTATTCGCGACAATCTGTATGCTGCCGCACAGTTGGTCCACGTCGGGGCGGCGGATTTTGACCGTGCCACCCAGCTCCTGGAAAATAGTGAGAAGCCGCTGCGGGGTGGCGATGCACTGCATCTGGCGATTGCCGAGCGCGTTGGCGCCGCGCTTTATGCGCTCGATCGGCGCATGGTGGAGGCAGGTGCGGCGCTGGGGATTGACGCGCACCTGCTCACCTAATTCACGCGTCGATGCTGGTGCCTAGCGCGCCATAAACTAGCCCGCCATCGACCGCGATTGTTTCACCCACCACATAATCGCCCGCACGGCTGGCAAGATAAATCGCGGTGCCGGCCATATCCTCGTCAACGCCGATCCGCTTTGACGGTATGCCCTTGGCAATGGCGTCTCCATGGTCGCGGGCGGCCTTGTTCATTTCGCTGGCAAAGGCGCCCGGCGCGATCGAGGTGACGTTGATATTGTCGCGCACCATCCGCGCCGCCATCCGCTTTGTCAGATAGATCAACGCCGATTTGGATGCGTGATAGCTGTACGTTTCCCAGGGGTTCAGCCGCAGGCCATCGATGGAGGTGATGTTGATTACCTTGGCGGGCTGGCCCGCGCTGGCGGCAGCCTTGAGTGGTTCGAACAGGGCCTGGGTCAGGAAAAACGGCGATTTGACGTTCAGGTCCATCACCTTGTCCCAGCCCTTTTCGGGAAAGGTTTCGAAGCTTTCGCCCCAGGCGGCACCGGCATTGTTGACCAATATGTCGAGCTTGTCGGTATGTTCGGCAAGTTGCGCCGCCAGCGCCTTGCAGCCCGCCACGGTCGATACGTCCTGCGGCAGCGCGATGCATTTATCGCCCAGTTCCTTGGCAGTTGCAAAACAGGCATCGGCCTTGCGCGCGGAAATATAGACAGTGGCGCCCTGCGCGATGAAGCCCGCCGCGATCATCTTGCCAATGCCGCGCGATCCCCCGGTGATGAGGGCAGTGCGACCGTCGAGGCGGAATAATTTGCTGGTATCCATCGTCTAAACTCCCCTCCCGCCTGCGGGAGGGGCCGGGGGTGGGCCTCTCCGAAAATGCGGCGGTTCATGTGGCTTTCCCACCCCCAACCCCTCCCGCGAGCGAGAGGGGGGTAATTATCCCCCGCGCTTGATGGTCTCACGCGCGATGATGATCTGCTGGATTTGGCTGGTGCCTTCGTAAATGCGGAACAGCCGCACATCGCGGTACAGCCGTTCAATCCCGTAATCGGCGATGTACCCAGCGCCGCCGAAAATCTGCACCGCGCGGTCGGCCACCCGGCCCACCATTTCGCTCGCATAATATTTTGACGCAGCCGATTCCATTACCACGTCCCTGCCAGCATCCTTCGCCGCTGCCGTTTCCAGCATCAGCGCGCGCGCGGCCAGGGCCTCTGTCTTGGAATCGGCGATCATCGCCTGGATCAACTGATGCTCGGCGATCGGCTTGCCGAATTGCTTGCGTTCGGTGGCATAGGCGACGCAGTCGGCGATCAGCCGCTCCGCCACGCCGATGCACACCGCCGAAATGTGCAGCCGCCCGCGATCGAGCACGCGCATCGCGATCTTGAAGCCTTCGCCTTCCGCGCCCAGCCGGTTTTCAGCGGGCACCGCGACATCATCCATGATGACATCGGCGACCTTTGCGCCCTTTTGCCCCATTTTCTTTTCGGGCTCGCCAATCGACACGCCGGGCAAATCGCGCGGCACCAGAAAGGCAGAAACGCCGCGCGCGCCGGGCTCCTCGCCGGTGCGCGCCATCACGGTGAACAGATCGGCCTTGTCGGCATTGGTGATGTAGCGCTTGGTGCCGCTCAGGCGATAGACATTGCCGTCTTTCACCGCGCGCGTTTTTACCGCGCCCGAATCGCTGCCGACATCAGGCTCGGTCAACGCAAAACTCGTGACGATCTCACCGCTGGCAATGCGCGGCAGCCAGTGCGCTTTCTGTTCGGGCGTACCGGCCATTACCAGCCCCTGGCTGCCGATGCCGACATTGGTGCCAAAGGTGGACCGGAACGCAGGCGTGGTGCGGCCAAGCTCCAACGCGACGCGGCATTCCTCGCTCATCGTCAGGCCCAGGCCGCCATATTCCTCGGCAATCGAAAGCCCGTACAGCCCCATCTCGCGCATCTCGCGGATGATGTCGGCGGGGATTGCGTCATCAGCCTCGACCTGGCCCTCCAGCGGGCGCAGCCGTTCCGTGACGAAGCGCCGCACCCCATCGATCAGCGCGTCAAAAGTTTCTGGGTCGAGCGCCACGGGAAGCATCCTCCGGTCAGTGTCCCGCATGCGCTATCCCAGCCAGCGTATCGCTGCAAGTTGTGCAAACCCGAAATTCCAAAAGCGAGTGACGGCGCGATCAGGCCGGGCTAGGATGATCGGCAAAAGAAGCATGAGAGGATCATTGTTGATGCGCTTTTCGGGCAAGCGCGCCGTGATAACCGGCGCTGCATCGGGCATTGGACGGGCCACCGTGCTGCGGTTGGTTGAGGAAGGGGCCGAAGTCTGGGCGGGCGACATTGACGAGGCTGGCGGCCGCGACCTTGCCGAGACATCCAATGGCCGCATCCATTTCCAGCGTACCGATGTTACGAAAGCAGAGGATATCGAGGCGCTGATCATGGCCGCCGATGCAGCGGGCGGCATTGATGTGCTGTTCAACAATGCAGGCGCAGGCGGTGCGCGCGCGAAGATCGATGCGATCACGCCCGATGAATGGGATTATACCCAGAACCTGTTGCTGCGATCCGTCGCGCTGGGCATCCGCTATGCCGCGCCGTTGATGGCGGCCAGACGGAAAGAGGGGCAGGGAGGCGGCGCGATCGTCAACACCGCCTCCATCGCCGCGCTGCAAACCGGGGCCGCGCCCACCGCCTATTCGGTCGCCAAGGCAGGCGTGCTGCACCTGACCAAGATGGCCGCTGCCGATCTGGCGCAATATGGCATCCGCGTGAATGCGGTGTGCCCGGGGTTCATCACCACCAACATCTTCACCAGCGCGTTGGAGATTGAAGGCGACAACCGCGATCGCGCCAATGCCGTGATCGGAACCCTTGCTGGCGGCGCACAGCCCTTGCAGCGCAAGGGCGTGGCGGAAGATATTGCAGCAGCCGTGGCCTATCTTGCCAGCGACGATGCCAGCTTCGTCACGGGCACGCATATCGTGGTCGATGGCGGCATGACGATTGGCCCGCGCCACAGCTGGGATCCCAACACCCCGTCGCTGTTTGCCATGCTGGAGGCATTCAAGTGAGCGCGGCCACCGGCATTGGGGTGGCCGTGCCGCCCGCCCGCATCCTGCCGCTGCGCAGTCGCCTTGCCTTTGGCATGGGCTCGATCGCGTATGGCGTGAAGGACAATGGCTTCGCCACCTTCCTGCTGCTGTTTTATAATCAGGTCGTCGGTCTGTCTGCGGCCAGCGTGGGCATCGCCATCATGATGGCGATGATGGTAGAGGCATTCGTCGACCCCGCCGTCGGTTTCCTGTCAGATCATACCCGCAGCAAATGGGGGCGGCGGCACCCATGGATGTATGCGTCCGCCATCCCGGTTGCGATTGGCTGGCTGTTGCTGTGGAACCCGCCGACCGGGTGGAGCGAGATGGGGCTGCTGTTTTACCTGTTCGGCAGCGCGCTGCTGGTGCGGGTTGCGCTGTCGGCGTTCGAAATCCCCGCCTCTGCGCTCGCGCCTGAACTCAGCTCTGATTATGATGAGCGGACCAAGCTGTTTTCCTACCGCTATCTGTTTGGCTGG
>JBBQDD010000048.1:0-12347 GCA_038319335.1 Sphingomonadales bacterium | reverse complement strand
ATAGGTTCAAACAGTTTTTGGACCATGTCCCCGTGGCGATTGCCGTGTCGGAACTCCACCCATCTGAAGTGGTGACCTATGCCAATCTGGAATTTGCGCGGCTCACCGGGCTGGATGTCGCCGATATCGAGGGCAAGAGCTGGCGCACCCTGCCCGGCATCGCCGCCGCCGCCGACGATGAGCGCCTGTTGCGCGACGCGATTGAAAATGATGCCGAATATATCGGCGAATTCCGTATCGAGCGAGACGCGGGCGTGATCAACGTCGATGTCTGGTCGAACACAATCGAGGATGACAGCGGCGCGCCGATCTATCGCCTGGTCGCCCTGGGCAGCGTTGCGGGCGACCCCGGCACCGCCGAGGACGCCCGTGCCGAATTGCGCAAGAAAGACGCTGCGCTGCGCGAATTGCAGCACCGGGTGAAGAACAACCTGCAGATGATCACCTCGCTGATCCGGCTGGAGGCACGCAATGTGCCCGATGACGAAACCGGCGAGCGGTTCGATCGGCTGGCGGGGCGCATCAACGCGCTGGCCACGCTATACGATGCGCTAGCCAGCAACACTGATAGCGACACGGTTGATCTGGGCATTTATATTGCCCAGATCGCAAGTGCGGTGATGCATGCGCATGCGGTGGAGGGCATTCGGCTCGACATGAAGGTTGATACCTGGCCGGTCGCGGTCGATGTCGCGATGCCGGCCGGGCTGGTTGTCAACGAAGTGCTGACCAACGCGCTGAAACACGCCTTTGCCGGGCGCGATGGCGGCACGATCACGCTCCACAGCCTGATCGATGAGGTGGGCTGCCACATCACGCTGGCTGACGACGGGGTGGGCCTGCCCGATCAGCTGGCATGGCCTGAACGCGGCAAGCTGAGCGCGATCATCGTCCAGTCCCTGCGGCAAAATGCGCGGGCCGGGATCACCGTGGATTCAGCACCCGGCAAGGGGACAAGGGTTGTGATCTCGTTCGCCCGGAGCGCCGCAGCCTCGGCGGGGTGAGAGGGGCGGTTTGGGGGGCGGGGGCGGGCTGGCCTTCGCCGGGGAAGCGATGCCGCTGGTAACCGAAGTAGCCCCGCAAAGCACATCGTCAGGCCACATCACCCGCCATTGCCCGCGCAATGACCGGCCATGAACCCTACCCGCAACCCTAATCCAGCCGATGTTCGCCCTTTACCCAGCGCACGGTACCGCTGCTGGATCGCATCACCACGCTGTCGGTGGTCATCTTGCCCTTGGTGCGCTTTACGCCCGCGAGCAGGGATCCGTCAGTCACGCCGGTGGCGGCGAAAATGCAGTCGCCCTTGGCCAGTTCCTTCAGATCATATTGCTTGTCGAGATCCTTGATTCCCCATTTCGCGGCGCGAGCGCGTTCATCGTCATTGCGGAATACCAGCCGACCCTTGAACTGCCCGCCGACGCAGCGCAGCGCGGCGGCCGCCAGCACGCCTTCCGGCGCACCGCCCTGGCCGATATAGAGATCGATCTGGGTATCGGGATTGGTCGTCGCGATCACGCCGGCCACATCGCCATCCGGGATCAGCATGATGCCGCAGCCGATCTTGCGCAGCTCCGCGATCAGCTTTTCGTGGCGGGGGCGATCAAGCACACAGCACACGATATCGCGCGGCTTGACGCCCTTGGCCTTGGCGATCGCCTTCACATTTTCGGTCGGCGTCTTGTCGAGATCGATGATGTCCTTGGGATAGCCGGGGCCGACCGCGATCTTGTCCATATACACATCGGGCGCGTTGAGCAGGCAGCCTTCCTCCGCAATCGCCAGCACGGCGAGCGAATTGGGGCCGGCCTTGGCGGTGATGGTGGTGCCCTCCAGCGGATCGAGCGCGATGTCGATCTTGGGGCCCTTGCCGATTGCCGAGCCGACCTTTTCGCCGATGAACAGCATCGGTGCCTCGTCGCGCTCACCCTCACCGATCACGACGGTGCCGTCCATGTAGAGCTCGTTCAGGGCAGCGCGCATCGCCTCCACCGCCGCCGCATCGGCCGCCTTTTCATCCCCGCGCCCGACCAGCTTTGACGCAGCAACCGCCGCCGCCTCAGTAACGCGCACCATCTCGAGCACGAGGACGCGGTCGAGAACCTTGCTGGCTTTGGGCATAGACGGGCATCCTTATTTTGCTTGCGCTGGCGGATAGGCTTGGTGGAATGGGTTGTCGAGGCGCGATCAGTCCCGCAGCAGCTCGTTGATGCTCGTCTTTGAGCGGGTCTGCGCGTCGACCTGCTTGACAATGACGGCGCAGTACAGCGCAGGCTTACCCTCCCCACCGCCCATGCTGCCGGGGACGACCACCGAATAGGGCGGCACGACGCCGCGGTGAACTTCGCCCGTGGCCCGGTCAATGATCTTGGTTGATGCGCCCAGATACACGCCCATGGAAAGCACCGCGCCTTCGCCGACGCGCACGCCTTCGGCCACTTCGGCGCGCGCGCCGATGAACGCCCCGTCGCCGATGATCACCGGATCGGCCTGAAGCGGCTCAAGCACGCCGCCAATCCCAGCCCCGCCGGACAAATGGACATTCTTGCCGATCTGCGCGCAGCTGCCCACGGTTGCCCAGGTGTCGACCATCGTGCCCTCCCCCACATGCGCGCCGATGTTGACGAAGCTGGGCATTAGCACCGCGCCCTTGCCGATAAAGGCACCGCGCCGCACGATGCTGCCGGGCACCACGCGAAAGCCGCCGGTGCGAAAATCATCCTCGGTCCAGCGATCGAATTTCAGCGGCACCTTGTCCCACCATGTGCCCAGACTCGGGCCGTTGCCGGCAAAGTCTGAGTCGGCTTTGACCAGCGCATTGTCGTTCAGCCGGAACGACAACAGCACGGCTTTTTTCAGCCACTGGTTAACGCGCCAGCCATTGCCGTCCGGCTCGGCAACGCGCGCCTTGCCGGTATCGAGCAAGGTCAGCGCCGCATCCACCGCATCGCGCACCGCGCCCCGGGTGGCGGTGTTGATCTGATCGCGCTGTTCCCATGCGCCGTCGATCAGGCCCTGCAGTTCCTCGCTCATGCGTCCTCCAATATCTCGTGTAGCCAGCCGGTAAGATCGGTGATGGTGAAATCGATAAAGCTGCGATCCTGATCGACATGTTGTTCAGATCCGTTGTCGATCCACACGGTCGTCATGCCAATCGCCTTGGCGGGGCGCAGGTTGCGGGCCATGTCTTCAAAGAAGATGCTGGTCTGCGGATCAATGTCATAAGCAGCACAAAGCCCTGCATAAACAGATGGTTCTGGCTTTGGCACATAGCTGGTGGCGTGAATGTCATGGATCGCTTCAAAGCTTTCGGACAGGCCGATGCGGTCGAGCACCTTGCGCGCATAGGGGGCATCGCCATTGGTGAACACCAGCTTGCGGCCCGGCAGCCGCGCGATGGCGGCGACCAGCGGAGCGTTGTGTTCCAGCACGTCCATTTCGACATCATGGACATAGCCCAGATAATCATGCGGATCAGTGGCATGATCGTCCATCAACCCGGCAAGCGTGGTGCCGCGCGCATGGAAATACGCCTTCTGCTTGGCACGGGCTGTCGCTTTGTCGAGCCCGAAACGATCGGCGATATAGTCGGTAATACGCTGATCGACTTGGGAAAAAAGGTTAATATCTGCCGGATACAGCGTATTATCCAGATCGAAAATCCAGTTGCGGATATGGTCAAGACGCGCGAACATAGGAAGGTCCTCTACGCACCGGCGCTGAAGGGGGCAAGGCAGCGACGCCAATCGCCCGCCGGGTGGCGAACCGGGCGGGCATATGGTGCATTGTGAACGGAACAAGCACGCCATGCGGACGATGTCGACCAAGCGCCTGCTCCAATCAGCCATGCTGATAACCTTTGCGGCAACGGGGGCCTGCTCGTCCGGCAGTGGTGGCGGCGTGGTGACGCCCACCCCGCCCGCACCGCTCCCTACGCCTACCCCAACCCCGACACCGACACCGACGCCAACTCCGACGCCCACGCCCACGCCCACGCCAACCCCCACACCGACCAGCAATTTCGACACGGCCGAATATCGCGCGACGGTGGGCAATGTGTCGGCAAACTCGCTGGCCGCCTATCAGCGGGGCGCAACCGGTGCCGGCATCATCGTTGGCGTCATCGATAGCGGCATCGATCTGCAGAGCCTTGAGTTCGGCACGCGGATCAGCGCGGCATCGGCCAGCACCGCAGGCAACACCACGATCGACGATGAATCAGGCCATGGCACCGCCGTTGCCTTCACGATTGCAGGGCGTCGCAATGATGCGGGCACGCACGGCATCGCATTCGATTCCACCTTGCTGGTGTTGCGGACGGACACGCCGGGCAGTTGCGCCGGCACCACCCCCAGCGGGGGCGCGACCACCAGCGGCTGCACCCATAGTGATCGCAACATCGCCGCCGCGCTGGATATCGCGGTCACCAACCGGGCCCGCGTCGTCAACATTTCGCTGGGGGGATCGGCTGCCGGAAACACCCTGGTGCAGGCGATCGACCGGGCAACGGCTGCGGGCATCATCATCGTGCTGTCCGCCGGGAATGACGGTGAAAGCGCACAGGGCGCCAATCCTGATCCGTTGGCAGGCATCGCCACCAATGCAGCGGTATCACGCGGGCTGGTGATCATCGCGGGATCGGTGGGCACGACGGATGTGATCTCCACCTTCAGCAACCGCGCGGGCACCGGCGCAAATTTTTTCCTGGCTGCCGTGGGGGAGCGGGTGCGCGCGCCAAACCAGGAAAATGTGCCGTTCCTGTGGAGCGGCACATCGTTTTCCGCCCCGCAGATCAGTGGTGCGGTGGCGTTACTGGCGCAGGCGTTCCCCTCGCTTACCGGCACGCAGATCGTCGACATCCTATACCGCAGCGCGCGCGATTTGGGCGCGACCGGCATTGATGCGGTGTACGGACGCGGCGTGCTTGATCTCACCGCCGCCTTTTCACCGATCGGGCAAACATCGCTGGCGGGATCGCGGGTGCCCGTGTCGCTGATCAACAACGGCACCACGTCAGCGCCGATGGGCGATGCGAGACAGGGGCCGCTGGGCACTGCCATCCAGGATAGCTATGGGCGCGCTTATTCGGTCAATCTTGGCCGCACCTTGCGCGCCGCGCCCCAGCAGCGGCAATTGACGGGCGCATTGACCGGGCGTCAGCGCAGCTACAGCGTGCGCACCGGCACCATGGCGATTGCCGTTACCATCGCACCCGGACGGGAGCATTCGGCGGTGGAGCGCCTTTCGCTATCGCCCGGCGATGCCGATCAGGCCCGCACCCTGGCCGCGATGATCACGAGCAAGCTGGGCAGCAAGGCCAGTTTCGCGATCGGCTTTTCGCAAAGCGCCGGTGCCATCACCGCGCAGCTGGCCGGGCGCAGCGACCCCGCCTTCCTGATCGCGCAGGATCCAGCGCAGGGCCAGGGCTTTGCCAGCGCTGCCGACGCTGCCTTTGCGGTGCGGCGCGATCTGGGCAAATTCGCGCTGACCGTCGCGGCGGAAAATGGCGCGGTGCTCACCCAGTCGCTGGACGGGCTGGCGGCGGCGCAAAACCGGTCGCTGCGATCACGCTATGACCGGCTGTCGATTGGCGTCGATCGTCGCTTCGGCGGGCTGGTCGGCACGATAACGGCAACCCATCTGCGCGAATCTGACACGGTGCTGGGCGCGCGTTTTGGCAACGGGCTAGGCGCAAGCGACGCCACCAGCTGGTTCATCGATGCCGCCGCCCGGCTGGACATGGGGGCAGGCTGGTCGATCGGCGGTGCGTGGCGACAGGGCTGGACGGCGGCACGCACCAGCATTGGCTTGGACGGATCGGGGGTGATCGGCACCAACGCCTTTGCCGCCGATATCGGCAAGCGCGGCTTCCTGTTCGGGGGCGACAGCCTGGGCCTCCGCATTTCGCAGCCGCTTCGCGTTACACGGGGCAGCGGCCTAGACCTGCGGCTGCCGAGCTATTTCGATTACGCCACCGGCAGCGTCAGCAGCTATGCCGTGCAGCGGCTGAACCTGGCTCCCACAGGCCGAGAATTCGACATCGAGGCGCGTTATGGCATGCCATTCTGGGGCGGGGCGCTGCAGACGAACCTGTACCTGCGCCGCGACCCCGGCAATTTCGCGGCGATCAACGATGATATCGGCGTGGCGATGCGTTTTTCCCGGGAGTTCTGATGGGGCTGGCGCGATGATGATCGACACCCCATCTTGGCTGGTATGACAGGCTATTCACTGCTCGATCTCGTCCCCGTTGTCGAAGGGGGCAGCGTGACCCAGGCGCTGGCCAATGCCGCCGATCTGGCGGCCCATGCCGAGACGCTTGGCTTCACACGGTACTGGGTTGCCGAGCATCACGGCATGGCCGGGATTGCAGGCGCGGCCACATCCGTCGTCATCGGGCATGTGGCTGCCGCGACGCGCCACATCCGCGTCGGTTCAGGCGGTATCATGCTGCCCAATCACGCACCGCTGGTGATCGCCGAGCAATTCGGCACGCTGGATGCACTGTTTCCCGGCCGGATCGACCTGGGGCTGGGGCGTGCCCCGGGATCGGACATGAAGGTGGCCCGCGCGCTCCGCCGCACGCTCGACAGCGACCCCAATGGCTTTCCCAACGACGTGATGGAACTGCAAAGCTATTTCGCGGACGACCAGCAGACCGGCATCCGCGCAACACCGGGCGCAGGCGCAAAAGTACAGATCTGGATTCTTGGATCTAGCACATATGGCGCGCAACTCGCCGCCGCGCTTGGCCTGCCCTATGCTTTTGCCTCGCATTTCGCGCCTGATTCGCTGGACGAGGCATCTGCGCTTTACCGCCAGTATTTTCGCCCTTCAGCGGTGCTCACAAAGCCGCATTTCATGGTCGGCTTCAATGTGTTCGGTGCGGATACCGATGATGAGGCAGCGTTGCTGGCCACATCGCAGCAACAGGCGTTCGTGGCGCTGCGCACCGGCAACCCGCGCCAGCTGCCGCCGCCCGTGGCCGGTTACCGCGAAACATTGGGGCCGCAGGGTGCCGCGATCCTTGATCACGTACTACAATGTTCGGCAATCGGCGGACCGGCCAAGGTCGCGCGCGACATGGCCGCGTTCATCGCACGGACCGGTGCCGATGAGCTGATGCTGACCAGTTCGATCTATGATCACCAGGCGCGCAAGCACAGCCTGGCGATTGCGGCGCAGGCCATACAGGCGCTAGCGATCGCGGCCTGACGGGCGTTGTGGCAGGCTGCATGTGCTCGCCCCCCTGACCCGTTCGTGCTGAGCGTATCAACGCGCCGTCTTTCCGGCATCGTGGCAGGGCGCTCGTGGCAGAAAGAAGAAGCACCCCCTATCGACGAAGCTCGGGACAGGCTTCGGGAGGCTCAGGGCGACCGGTGCAGCTTTGGATTGGTCGCTCTAAACGGCCGCCGGCAGCCTCAGCCGCACCAGCAAGCCGCCCAGATCCTCGCTTTCCTCAAGCGATACGGTGCCTTCATAGATTTCGGCCACGTCGCGCACGATCGCCAGGCCCAACCCCGTACCCGGCTTGCCGGTATCGAGCCGCGCACCGCGATCGAACAGGCGCTGGCGCTCGCTTTCGGGAATGCCGCGGCCATCGTCCTCCACCAGAAATTCGACAAAACCGGCCTGCGCCTTCACTGTCACGAACACGCTGCCGCCGCCATATTTCGCCGCGTTTTCAATCAAGTTGCCCAGCATTTCATCAAGATCCTGGCGTTCGACATGCGCCTTCAGATCCTTTGGCCCGTCCAGATCGAAGCGGACATGGCTGTACAGCCGCCCCACCGCGCGTTCGACCGATTCAAGGCTTGGCCACACATCGGCACGGCTATGCGCATTGCCGCGCCGCCCCACTGCCCGCGCGCGTGCCAGATGGTGATCGACCTGCCGACGCATCGTCGTCGCCTCGCGGATCACTGTTGGGCCCAGATCATCGGCATTGGCGGTTGCCGCGTTCATGATGACCGTCAGCGGCGTTTTCAGTGCATGGGCGAGGTTGCCCGCATGCCGCCGCGCCTCCTCCGCCTGGCGTTCGTTATGCGCGATCAGGCCGTTCAGTTCCTCCACCATCGGGGCGACCTCGACCGGCATTGCGCGATCAATCTGGCGTGATTGGCCCGCGCGCATCAGGGCAATCTCTTCGCGCACCTTGCGCAGCGGCCACAGCCCGTAAAATGTCTGCAGCGCGGCCATCACGATCAGGCCGATGGCAAGCATCAAAAAGCTGAACAGCAGCGTCTGGCGCAGCGCCTTGATCTGCTCGTCCAGCCCCACACGGTTGCCCGCCACCTGAAAACGCCAGCGCACGGGCGACCCCGGCAGCCGCACATCGCGCTCAATAATCCGCAGCTTCTCGTCGCGAAACTGGCTGCTGTCATAGATATGCACGCCCAGATCGCGGTGCGTGGTGCCATAGGCCAGCCGCCGATCCCATAATGATCGCGAGGGGAAATCCTCAAATCCCTTGCCGCTCACCTGCCAGTACAGGCCCGAATAGGATTCCAGAAACCGCTGGTCGGCGGGTTCGCGGTTAAACCGTACTTCCTTTTCGGGGCCGATTTCCGCCGACGCGATCAGCGCGGTCAGCACATATTCCAGCTGATCATCAAAACTGCGCGTCACCGCATTGGTCAACACCCGGTTCAGCGCAAAGCCGCCGATCGTCAGCATCAGCGTGATCCAGATCGCCGCCGTCACGATCATCCGGCGGCTCAGCGAACCGGTGGTCTGCTGCGCCAAGGGAATAGGCTGAGCGGGCGTGCCAGAAAGATCCATTTCAGTGGATCAGCCGGGCCGGGCGGCGATCAGGCATCGGGGTCTTCCAGGCTGTAGCCCAGGCCGCGAATCGTGGTGATCACGTCCTGCCCCAGCTTTTTGCGGATGCGCGTGACGAAGACTTCGATCGTGTTCGAATCGCGGTCGAAATCCTGATCATAGATGTGCTCGATCAGCTCGGTACGGCTGACGACCTTGCCCTTGTGGTGGATCAGATAGCTGAGCAGCTTATATTCCTGTGCGGTCATCTTCACCGGATCACCGGCCTTGGTCACCTTGCCCGAGCGGGTATCGAGCCGGATGTCGCCTGCGATCAGTTCCGACGATGCATTGCCGGACGCGCGGCGAATGAGCGCGCGCAGCCGGGCGATCAATTCTTCGGATTGGAACGGCTTGGCGACATAGTCATCGGCCCCGGCATCAAGCCCGGCCACCTTGTCTGACCAGCTATCGCGCGCGGTGAGCACCAGCACGGGCATCACCTTGCCATCCTTGCGCCAGCGATCGAGCACCGTCAGCCCGTCAATCTCGGGCAGGCCAAGATCGAGCACGACCGCGTCATAGCTTTCGGTCTGGCCCAAAAACAGCCCTTCCTCACCGTCAGTCGCCAGATCGATCGCGTATCCGGCGCCCTCCAGCGTATTTTTCAACTGCTGGCCCAGGCTCGGTTCGTCCTCGACGATCAACACGCGCATTATTTCATCCCCTTGGTCGGTTGCGATTGCAACGCGGGTCAATAGCCGGTTCGGCCGATGATCTGGCCTGAACGGCCATCGACATCCACCCAGATCACATCGCCATTGCGCAGGAACTTCAAGGTGTAAATCCCGGAGGCCGAATCGAAATCAAAGCCGATATATTGCGCGCCACCCATCGTCGGCAGTACCCGGCGCTCGATTTCACGCAACGGCAACAGTCGCCCGCTGCGCATCTGCACCAGCACGTCGACCTGCTCGCCGCGCCGCTGCGCATGGGCAGGGCCACACGATGCCAGCACCGCACAAGCGGCCAATATCAGGGGAAACTTCATCGCCATAAGAATTGGCATAGGGCGTGCGCGTTGAACAGCCCGTGAATGCAATCGACAGCGACGCGCAAACCGCGAACAGCAACTTGCCGCAGCGCAACAAGCGCCGTAACGGCTGCATTTATGGCAGCACCAATCCTCGCATATGAAAATCTCGGCCTCGTTCAGGGCTCGGGCTGGTTGTTCCGCGAGCTCGACATCCATGTCGGCGCGCGTGACCGACTGGCGCTGATCGGGCGGAATGGTGCGGGCAAGACGACGCTGCTGAAGCTGATCGCCGGGCGGGTCGATGCGGACGAAGGCCGCCGCACGATTGTGCCGGGCACGCGCGTGATTTTGCTGGAGCAGGATCCGCAGGTGACGGGCTTTGCCACGCTGGCGGATTTCGTGATGGCTGGCGAGGACGCGCCCGAACGGCATGAGGCCGACGCAATCGCCGATCAGCTGGGCATCGACCTGAACCGGGAAGCCGCCAGCGCATCCGGGGGGGAACGCCGCCGCGCCGCGATTGTCCGCGCGCTGGCGCAGGACCCCGATGTGCTGCTGCTGGACGAGCCGACCAACCATCTTGATATCGCCGCGATCGAATGGCTGGAAAACTGGCTGGCCCGGTTTCGCGGGGCATTTATCGTCATCAGCCATGATCGCACCTTCCTCACACGGTTGACGCGGCAGACGCTGTGGCTCGATCGCGGATCCATCCGCCGCGCCGAAATCGGCTTTGGTGGGTTCGAGGCATGGACGGAGACCGTATATGCCGAGGAGGCGCGCAACGCCGAACGGCTCGACGCCAAGCTGAAGCTTGAGGAGCATTGGCTGCTGCGCGGTGTTACCGGGCGGCGGCGGCGTAACCAGGGCCGGCTGGCGAAGCTGAAGGAAATGCGCAGCGAGCGCGCGGCAATGCTGGGGCCGCAGGGCGCCGCAAACCTGTCCATCGGCAATGACGATGTTCGCACCAAGACGGTGATCGATGCCAAGGGCATCACCAAGAAATTCGGCGACCGCACGATCATCGATAATCTGACGCTGCGGGTAACGCGCGGCGACCGGATCGGCATTGTGGGCAAGAACGGCGCGGGAAAGACAACGCTGCTGAAGCTGCTGACGGGCGAGATTTCGCCCGATATCGGCCATATCCGCCTGGCCAAAACGCTGAACGGGGTGATCATCGATCAGCAGCGCAGCCTGATGTCGCCTGAAAAAACGGTGCGCGACGTGCTGTGCGATGGCGGTGAATGGATCGAGGTGCAGGGCGTCAAAAAGCACATCCAGGGCTATTTGAAGGAATTTCTGTTCGATCCGAACATGACGGAGGCGCGGATCGCCACCTTATCAGGCGGGGAGCGATCGCGGCTGTTGCTCGCGCGCGAATTTGCGAGGCCATCCAATCTGCTGGTACTCGACGAGCCAACCAACGACCTTGATCTGGAAACGCTCGATCTGCTGCAGGAAGTGATCGGCGATTATGACGGCACTGTGCTGATCGTCAGCCATGACCGCGATTTCCTTGATCGGACGGTAACGATCACGCTGGGGCTTGACGGCAGCGGCCATGTCGATGTCGTGGCCGGCGGGTATGAGGATTGGGAGCGCCAGCGCAGCCAGCGGGTGCAGACCAAGCGCCCGCCAACGAACAAACCCACGCCCGCCGCTGCGCTGGCGACCCCGCCCGCACCGCGCGCCAAGCTGACGTACAAGGACCAGCGCGATTATGATCTGCTACCCAAGCAGATCGAGGAAATGGACAAGGCAATCCAGCGCAACGAAGCGCTGCTCGCCGACCCCGATCTATATTCGCGCGACTTTGCCCGGTTCGAGGCGCTCAGCCAGGCAATCGAACGCGAACGGGCCGAAAAAGAAGCAGCCGAATTGCGCTGGCTGGAGCTGGCAGAACAGATCGACGCGCTGGGGTGATCGGGTGGTGGTGGCCGGCCCGAAAACCATATTCCGCTACCCACTTCCCCGGCGAAGGCCGTGGAAGCGCGTATAGGCGCTTTGGCCCGCCACAACCTCCGGTTACAGGCTCGCCAGCAGCGCCTTAGCCCTCGCCCGGTCAGCGAAGCGTGGATCGGCGAGGATCAGCGCGATATCGGCACGGGCGGCGTCTTTCTGGCCCAATTCCGCCTTTACCTGGGCGATGTGCCAGCGCAGCCCGCTATGGCCGGGCGCGATCGACACCGCCTTGCGCATCAGTTCAAGCGCCGCCCTGTTCTCCCCCGCCTGGTACAGCGCCCAGCCAAAGGCGTCGGTCGCCGCCGGGTTGAGCGGGGCAAGCCGATACGCGGCCGCGCCGTACAGCCGCGCTGCATCGAGTTCGTCATTGCCCGCATAGGCATAGGCCAGTTCGGCGAGCAGCGTCGCGTCGCGGTTGCCCAGCCGGGCGCGCAACCCCTCCAGCCCATCAATCGCGGCATCCCATTCGCCCGCCGCGATCTGCCAGTGCGCCGCCAGCCGCAGCGCGGCGATGTTCATCGGATTTTGCGCCTGGAACAGCGCCAGCACCATCGCCGCGCGCCGCCGGTCTCCCGCCCGATCATAG
>JBBQDD010000047.1:0-12659 GCA_038319335.1 Sphingomonadales bacterium | reverse complement strand
TCATTTGTGGCGGTATGGGCCTCTGCCACGGCCTTGAAGGTGACACCGGCCACTGTCGCCGCCTGTGCCGCCGCAAGGGCCGCAGCGGCCTCCCTTTGGCGCTCTGCAAGGGGATCGGTCCCGGCCTTCACCTTCAAGCGCAGCGCCGCCGCTGCATCGCGCGCACCGGCCAGCGAAATGGCGTCCGCGCCAGCCGCCGGACCCAAGCCCACGTCGCGCGTCTTGCCGTCCAGCATGAAGCGATAGACCCAGGACCGCGCCCCGCTGTCCTTGACCAGCAAGTGCAGCCCGCCACCGTCCGCGTGCCGACCGGGCTTGGCGTTCCTTACCGCCAGCGGAGTGACTGCATTGCTGAGCTTCTTTGGCATTGCTGGCTCCCTTACCGGGAATCGAACCTGCAACCCCGCGCCAGTTTGGCGGATTGCCCAGTCGTTCCCATAACCGTTCCCCGATAATAGCGCGGCTTTATGGGAACGCAACCGAACGCGGATGGACGGTAGATTTGGAAGGGGTGCCAAAATGCTAGGTTTTGCTAGGGTCTCAAGGTTAACATCGAACCGTAATGAACGCTAGTTTGGCGGACTCCGTCTCCGCCATCCGCCTTTAGCAGGCTGTGCTCTCCCGACGCGAACACCCGCACATTTTACGCCCGCTTTACGGCATAGCCGGATAATCCACCGCGCGCGTTAATGGGGGTGGGGCGCATGGGTTCCTTCACAGGAGCCCATTGCCATGCCTTTCGACCTGATCCTCGGCGCCATCGTTTCCGCAACCGTCTTTGTCTATCTGCTCGCCGTGCTCGCGCGGCCCGAGCGGTATTGAGGGGGGTGGCTGGCATGACTTTGGTCGGTTGGAGCATGATCCTGCTCTTCACGCTGCTGTTCGTTACGCTGGCAAAGCCCGCAGGCGACTGGATGTTTGCGCTTTATGCGCGAGAGCGGCTGCCGCGCGGCGGGATTGAGCGCGGGTTTTACAGGCTCGCCGGGATCGACCCCAAGGCAGAACAGGGTTGGGTCGGCTATGCGACCGCGATGCTGGTGTTCAACCTGGCTGGTATCGCCTTCCTGTTCGCGATCCTGAAGCTGCAGGACGTGCTGCCGCTGAATCCGCAAGGCTTCGGCAGTGTGGAAACCCTGCTCGCGTTCAACACCGCTGTCAGCTTTGTCACGAATACCAACTGGCAGAATTATGGCGGCGAGGCGACGATGTCGAACCTGTCGCAGATGCTGGGGCTGACGGTGCAGAACTTCCTGTCGGCGGCGACGGGGATTGCGGTGGCCTTTGCCATCATCCGGGGTTTTGCGCGGCGGCAGGCGGCGGGCATCGGCAACTTCTGGGTCGATATGACCCGGGCCACCTTGTACCTGCTGCTGCCGGCCAGCATCGTGCTGGCGCTCGTCTATGTGGCGCTTGGCGTGCCGCAGACCTTTGCCGGATCGGTCAGCGCGACCAATGTTGAGGGCGCGCAGCAGGTGATCGCGCTGGGGCCGGTGGCATCGCAGCTGGCGATCAAGATGCTGGGCACCAATGGCGGCGGCTTTTTCAACGTCAATTCAGCGCACCCGTTCGAAAATCCTTCGGCGCTGGCGAATTTCATCCAGATGGTCAGTATCTTCGTGCTGGGCGCGGGGCTGACGCTCACCTTTGGCAAGGCGGTTGGCAATGTGCGCCAGGGATGGGCGCTGCTGGCGGCCATGGTCGTGCTGTTCCTGATCGGCGTCACGGTGACCTATTGGGCGGAAGCGGCGGGCAACCCGCTGCACCATGCGCTGGGCCTTGCCGGGGGCAATATGGAGGGCAAGGAAGTGCGCTTCGGCATTGCCGCCACCGCCCTGTTCGCGGTCATCACCACCGCTGCATCATGCGGCGCGGTGATTGGCATGCACGACAGTTTCATGCCGCTGGGCGGACTCGTGACGATGTTCAACATCCAGCTGGGGGAGATCGTGATCGGCGGCGTCGGGGCGGGCCTGTATGGGATGCTGGTCTATGCGATTCTGGCGGTGTTCATCGCCGGGCTGATGGTGGGGCGCACGCCTGAATATGTCGGCAAGAAGATCGAGGCGCGCGAGATGAAGCTGGCGGTGATCGCGATTGCCATCCTGCCGCTGATGATCCTGGGGCTGACCGCGATTGCCACGGTGACGACGGCGGGGCTGGCCGGGCCGCTGGCCAAGGGGCCGCATGGCTTTAGCGAAATCCTCTATGCCTTTTCCAGCGCGGTGGGGAATAACGGATCGGCATTTGGCGGGCTGAGCGGCAACACGCCTTTCTACAACCTGCTGCTGGCGCTGGGCATGTTTGTCGGCCGGTTCGGGGTGATCCTGCCGGTGCTGGCGATTGCAGGCGGGTTGGCGGCAAAGCGGCACGTGCCGCCCAGCGCCGGATCTTTTCCCACCACCGGGCTGCTGTGGGTTGGCTTGATCGTCGCCATCATCCTGATCGTTGGCGGGCTCACCTTCCTGCCCAGCCTGGCGCTTGGCCCGATTGCCGATCAGGCGTCGGTTGCCGCTGGCACGCTCCACTAAGGACATTTGCGATGACTGCTCAAACCTCGCTCTTCACCGGGCCGTTAATGGCTGCTGCTGCGCGCGATGCGTTGCTGAAGCTCGATCCCCGCACCCTGATCCGCAATCCGGTGATGTTCGTGACGGCCATCGTCGCCGCGCTCTCCACCGTGCTGCTGGTGAAGGGCGTCGCGACGGGCAGCGGCGCCCCTGCGTTCGAAGGCCAGCTGGTATTCTGGCTATGGCTGACGGTGTTCTTCGGTAACTTTGCCGAAGCGCTCGCCGAGGGGCGCGGCAAGGCACAGGCCGCAAGCCTGCGGGCGACCAAGGCGGACCTGATGGCCAAGCGGTTGCTGGTCATTGGCGATGCCTATGAAGTGGTCGCTGCCAGCCTGTTGGCGGTCGATGATGTCGTGCTGGTGGAAACTGGCGATCTGATCCCGGCGGATGGCGAAGTGATCGCCGGGGTCGCCTCCGTCAACGAAGCCGCGATCACGGGGGAGAGCGCGCCCGTGATCCGCGAAGCGGGCGGGGACCGTTCTGCGGTAACGGCGGGCACGCGGGTGATATCTGACAGCATCAAGGTGCGCGTGACGGCGGCGGCGGGGCAGGGCTTTCTCGACCGGATGATCGCGCTGGTGGAAGGGGCGAGCCGCCAGAAAACGCCCAACGAAGTCGCGCTGACGATCCTGCTCGCCGGGCTGACGCTGATCTTCCTGATCGCGGTGGGCACGCTGCCGGCCTTCGCATCCTATGCGGGCGGCAGCCTGGCCGTGCCGGTGCTGGTGGCCTTGTTCGTCACGCTGATCCCCACCACCATTTCGGCGTTGCTGAGCGCGATCGGGATTGCGGGGATGGACCGGCTGGTGCGATTCAATGTGCTGGCCAAATCCGGCCGCGCGGTGGAGGCGGCGGGCGATATCGACACGCTGCTGCTCGACAAGACCGGCACGATCACGATCGGCGACCGTCAGGCCACTGCCTTCCTGCCGCTGCCCGGTGTGGCTGATCGCGACCTGATTGCGGCCGCGCGCCTCTCCAGCCTGGCCGATGAAACGCCGGAGGGCCGATCGATCGTCGTGCTGGCGGGCGATGGCGAGGCCATGCCTGCGGGTGCCGAACCCATCAAATTCACCGCCCAAACGCGCGTCAGCGGCTTGCAGATTGGCGATCGCATGATCGTGAAGGGTGCTGTCGATGCGCTGCTGAAGCGACTGGGCGATGTGGCGGGCGGCGATGCCATGCGCAAGATTGCCGATGATATTGCCCGTTCAGGCGGCACGCCTTTGGGGGTGGCCGATGGCAACCGGCTGCTTGGTGTGGTGCACCTGAAAGACATCGTGAAGGCGGGCATCCGCGAACGCTTTGGCGAATTGCGCCGGATGGGCATTCGCACGGTGATGATCACTGGCGATAACCCGCTGACTGCCGCCAGCATTGCCGCCGAAAGCGGGGTCGATGACTTCCTGGCCGAGGCGACACCGGAGGACAAGCTGGCGCTCATCCGCCGCGAACAGGAGGGGGGCAAGCTGGTCGCGATGTGCGGCGATGGCACCAATGATGCGCCGGCCCTCGCCCAATCCGATGTCGGTGTAGCGATGAATACCGGCACCCAGGCCGCGCGTGAGGCGGGGAACATGGTCGATCTGGACAGCGACCCCACCAAGCTGATCGAGATTGTCGGGCTGGGCAAGCAATTGCTGATGACGCGCGGGGCGCTGACCACGTTTTCGATCTCCAATGATGTCGCCAAATGTTTCGCCATCCTGCCAGCGATCTTTGTCGTGCTGTATCCGGGACTTGGCGTGCTGAACGTGATGGCGCTGGGCAGCCCGCAAAGCGCCGTACTGTCAGCGATCATCTTCAACGCGCTGATCATCCCGGCGCTGGTGCCGCTCGCGCTGAAGGGGGTGAAGTACCGCCCGGCCCCGGCGGGCGATCTGCTGGCGCGCAATCTGGCTGTTTACGGCGTGGGCGGGCTCATCGCGCCATTCCTGGGCATCAAGATCATCGATCTGGCCGTCACCGGCCTTCACCTCGCTTGAGGACGCATATCATGCTTACCGAACTGCGCACCGCGCTTCGCCCTGCCATCGTCTTGCTGCTGTTGCTGGCGGCGGTGACTGGCCTGGCCTTTCCCGCCCTGATCACCGGCATCGCCCAGGTTGCGATGCCCGCACAGGCCAATGGCAGCCTGATCCGGGAGGGCGACACGGTGATCGGTTCCGAACTGATCGCGCAGGGCTTTGCCAGCCCCCGCTATTTCCACCCGCGCCCCACCGCGGCGGGCAAGGGCTATGACGCGTCGGCATCGGCGGCGACCAACCTGGCGCCGGGATCAAAGGATTTGCGCGATGCGATTGCAGCCCGGGTGGCTGACGCGCGCGCTGACGGCATGACCACGGGTTCTGTCCCGCCTGACCTGGTCACAACTTCCGCCTCGGGGCTCGATCCCGATCTCAGCCCCGAGGCGGCTTTTTCCCAGGTTGCCCGCGTCGCAAAGGCGCGCGGTATGTCGGAAAGCCAGCTTCATGCCCTGGTGGAAAGCCGCATCGAATCGCCATTGTTCGGCATTATCGGGGAGCGCCGGGTGAATGTGCTGATGCTGAACCTTGAGCTGGATCGCCAGACGGCCAATCGACAGCCCAGCCGGATTGCGCCTAACACCGCCAGATGAGTGATCCCGCCCGCCCCTCACCCGAAGCATTGCTGAAAACGGCACGGCGTGAGGCGCGCGGGCGGTTGAAGATTTTCCTCGGCGCGGCGCCGGGCGTCGGCAAGACATTTGAGATGCTGCGTGAAGGGGCAGAACTGCTCGCCGCCGGGATCGATGTCGTTGCGGGGATCATCGAAACGCATGGCCGCGCGGAAACAGAGGCACTGGTTGCGCCGTATGAAATCCTGCCGCGCCGGGCGATCGCCCAAGGCGCACACACACTGAACGAATTCGATATCGATGCGATGCTGGCGCGCAGGCCCGCCGTCGCGCTGATCGACGAATTCGCCCACACCAACGCCCCCGGCAGCCGCCACCCCAAACGCTGGCAGGATCTTGAGGAACTGCGCGACGCTGGCATTGATGTGCTGACCACGCTGAATATCCAGCACGTCGAAAGCCTGAATGATGTGGTGGCCGGCTTCACCCGGGTGCGGGTGCGTGAAACCGTGCCCGATGCCATTCTGGACGATGCCGATATCGAAGTCGTCGATCTGCCGCCTGACGAACTGATCGATCGGCTGAAGGCGGGCAAAGTATATATCCCGCACGAGGCCACCCGCGCGCTGGGCCATTTTTTCTCGAAATCGAACCTGTCGGCACTGCGTGAACTCGCGCTGCGTCGGGCCGCGCAGACGGTGGATCGCAACCTGCTCGATCATGTCGAGAGCATCGGCGCGCAGGGCATCTGGGCGGCGGGCGAGCGCATTGTCGTTGGCGTTGGCGACCAGCCGGGCGGCGATGCGCTGATCCGCGCCGCGAAGCGCCTTGCCGATGCGCTGCACGCGCCGTGGACTGCGGTGAGCATCGAAACGCCCCGCACCGCCACATTGGGTCCGTTGGCGCGCGATCGCATGGCAGGCGCGCTGAAGCTGGCGACCAGCCTGGGGGCGACGATTGCGACCGTGCCGGCCCGATCGGTGTTTGACGGGCTGTGCGCGCACATTGTCGAAACGCGCGCAACCGCTGTCGTCATCGGCAAGTCGCGCCGCAACTGGTGGTTCGAATTGCGGCACGGATCGGTGGTCGATCGGCTGGTACGCGCGCTGGACGGGGTTGCGGTGCATGTCGTGCCCGTGGCCGATGGCGGTGGCGTGGAAACCGAGCCAAGCATGCCACGCGCACCTGCTTTGCGCGGCACCGCCATCGGCATCGGGCTGGTCGCGCTGACAACGGCGGTGGGGGCGGTGGTTCAACCGATCATTGGCCTGAATTCGATCGACCTGCTCTATCTGCCCCCCGTCATCGCGACGGCGACATTGTTCGGGCTGCGGCCATCGCTGGCGGCAAGCCTGGCCGCGGCGCTGGCTTATAACTTCTTTTTTCTGCCGCCGCTCTACACGTTCACGATCAGCGATCCGCAGAACGCGGTGACGTTGCTGGTTCTGGCCGCGGTCGCAGTCGTCGCCAGCCAGCTGACCGGGCGGCTGCAGCGCGAAGCGACCATCGGCGCGCGCACGGCCACCGAAAATGCAGCGCTGGCGGCGTTCGGCCAGCGGCTGGCCGCGGTCTCCGACGAAACAGGCACGGCAGCGGCGGTGTGTGAGGAGGTGGCCAAGCTGCTGGGCGTATCGACCATCCTGTTCGCCCGAGGCGGATCGGGGTTGACGGTCATCGGTGCCAGCCCAGCTGATCCGCCGATTGGCCCGCTTGATCTGGCGGCTGCTGAATGGGCTTTCGATCGCGGCGAGGTGACCGGCACTGGCAGCACCACGTTGACGGCAAGCGAATGGCAGTTCCACCCGCTCGAAACCGCGCTGGGCGTGCTGGGCGTGCTGGGGCTTGCACCCCAGGCTGGCGGTGATCCGGTGCCGGCAGACAAGCGCGTGCTGTTCACGACGTTAATCGGGCAAGCCGCGCTGGCGCATGAACGGCTGAAGCTGGAAGCGCAGGCGCGCGAGGTTGGCGCGCTGAAGCAACGTGACGAACTGCGCGCCACCCTGCTGTCGTCGATCGGCCATGATCTGAAGACGCCACTGACGGCCGTCGTTGCCGCTGCTGACACGCTGGCCGCCGAACACGGCGAATCATCCACCACCGCCACGCTGAAGGCTGAAGCGCGCCGGTTGCGCCGGGTGTTCGACGATCTGGTGGAGATGACGCGGATCGAAGCGGGGGCGCTGGTCGTCCGGCGGGAGGCGACTGACCTGACCGATGCTGTCGCCGCCGCCGCGCAGGACTTGCGGCCTGAACTTGCCGCGCACCGGCTGGTGCTCGACGTGCCACCCACGCTGCCGCTGGTCGATGCCGATCCGCGCATGCTGCACCACATCCTGATCAACCTGCTGGGCAATGCAGCCAAATTCGCGCCACCGGGCAGCAGTGTGACGATCCGTGCCCGGCGCGGCCCCGGCACGCTGACGCTGGCGGTGCTTGACGAGGGGCCGGGCTTGCCCCCGGGTGGCGAGCTGCGGCTGTTCGACAGGTTCGCCCGCGTCGATGGGGACGACCGCACTGGCGGCACCGGGCTTGGCCTGGCGATCGTGAAGGGGTTTGCTGATTCAATGGGGATCGCGGTGGCGGCGGCCAACCGGGAGGAGGGCGGCGCGGCCTTTGAACTGATATGGCCCGAACCGGCAGTGCGCGCGGCGCTGGTGGAGCGAAAAGGCGGATGACCGGGCAAATCCTGATCGTGGACGACGAAGCGGCGATCCGTCGGCTCGTGCGCGGCGCGGTGGAGCGGGCGGGATACACCGTCAGCGAAGCAGCCAATGCGGCCGACGCCTTGGCTGGAGCCCGGCGGGAGGGATGCGATCTGGTGCTGCTCGATCTGGGCTTGCCGGACCGCGACGGGATGGAACTGGTGCCGCTGCTGACGGCGATGGACCGGGCGGTGATCGTGCTGACGGCACGCGATGCGACGACGGAAAAAGTGACGGCGCTTGATCTTGGGGCCGATGATTATGTCGTCAAACCATTTGATACCGATGAGCTGCTGGCCCGTATTCGCAACGCGCTGCGCCACCGTGGTGCGCAAACTGGCGATGTGATCGCGGTGGCCAATCTGGTGATCGACATCGCCGCTCACCGCGTCACGCGGGACGGCGCGCCGGTATCGCTAACCCGCAAGGAATTTGCGCTGCTCACCCAATTGGCCCGGCACAGCGGGCGCGTGGTGACGCACGGCCAGCTGCTCACCGCCATCTGGGGCGCGGCGCATGTCGACGATGTCGAGTATCTACGCGTCGCGATGCGCGGCCTGCGCCGCAAGCTGGAGGTTGATCCGGCAAACCCGGTGCTGCTGCGCAATGAACCCGGCATCGGCTATCGTCTGGATCAGCGATAGCGCCGCCGCACGCAGCTTCAGGCCGGCACCTCCGTAAACGACCGAATCTCGCGGTTCGCTTTTCGCAGCCGCTGTGAGAGTTCACGGCCAATGTTGCGCAGCAATGCTGCATGGACGGCGGGATCGGTCTGCGACAGCGCGTCGAGCCGTTCCAGCGTCAGCACGTAAACCGCCACATCGGTGTCGGCAAAGATATCCGCCGATCGCGGTGCCCCGTCGACCAGCGCCATCTCGCCAAAGGCGACGCCCGGATCTAGCGTCGTCAGCCGCAAGCGCTGGCCGTTGCCGGTATTCAGGCTGACAGCCACCGTGCCCCGGGCGAGGAAATAGAGTTCACTCGCGGGATCGCCCTCCCGCAAAATCTGGGTTCCGGCTGCCAGTTCGCGGCGCTCCAGCACGTCGGCCAGTGCCGCCAGCAACGAATCGTCCAGCCCGCGCAGCAGGTTCATCCCCGCCAAGGTCGCCTCGGTCGGCAGGCGGGAGGTGACACCGGCGAGCACCGCATTTTCGGCCCATTCCAGCGCGCTATCTGCATCAGCGATCAGGCACGCCCCGTCGATGTCCGTCCGCGCCAAGGCCTCTGCGCAAGCGGAATTTCGCCGCACCACCACGCGCAGCTGCCGCCCGGCAAGCTGTTGCGCTTGCAGCAATTGCGCGATCAGCACGGCGGCCTGCTGTTCAATCACGTCAGCGCGAGAGAAATCCAGCACCACATGGGTGACGATGTCGGGCAGCGCCGCGCACAACCGGCTGATCTGTTCGATCGCCGCAAAGTTGATCCGCCCGCGCAGTTCAACCACGCGGATCGCCTCCCCCTCGCGATCAAGGATGGAACGTTCCTGGTCAGAGCGTGTCCGCTTTGAATTGACCGTCGCTGCATCATAGCTGCGCCTGATCGACGAGATCGATCCTTCTGCGACATCGAACATGTTCAGCCCAAATCGCTGCGACAGCGTTTCGCACACCTTGATGCCGCGCAGGCTGTTGCCGCGTTCGTCAAGCGGTGGCGAGAACACGCCAATTCCCATCACCCCGGGCAGCACCGCGATCACTCCGCCTGCAACGCCGCTTTTGGCGGGCAACCCGATCCGGTAACCCCATTCCCCCGAGTAATCGTACATCCCGCAAAAGTTCATCACTGAAACGATGTTCTTCACGTAATCGGGGTCGACCGCCTGCACCCCGCTGAACGGGTTGACGCCGCCATTGGCCAGGGTGACGGCCATCTTCGCCAGATCACGCGCCGTCACCAGCATGGAACATTGCTGAAAATACAGGTCGAGATGCTCGTCAATCGGCTCCACCAGCATCCCGAAGTTCAGCTCCAGATGGGCGATGGCGCGGTTGCGGTGGCCGGTGATCTTTTCGGAACGGAACACTGATTCATCCGCCACGACATCATGGCCGATGAACCGGGCAAACATATCCCGCACGCGCTGGATGCGGTGTGGCAGATCAGTGCCGGTGATCAGGCTGGAGGTAACGATCGCGCCTGCATTGACCATCGGGTTGAACGGGCGATTGGCGCGCTGATCGAACATGATGGAGTTGAACGCGTCACCGCTGGGCTCCACGCCCACGCGCCGCAGCACTTCGTCCATGCCGTGATCCTCCAGCGCCAGCCCGAACGCGAAGGGCTTTGAGATCGACTGGATGGTGAACGGCACGTCGGAATCGCCGACCGCGTAGATTGATCCGTCCACCGTGGCGATGACGATGCCGAATTGATCGGGGTCTGCCTTTGCGAGTTCGGGGATATAGCTGGGCAAATGCCCACCCGTCTCGCCTTTGATTGCGGCATATAGCTCGGCCAGGACATCGTCGATCAAACTCGGCTGCACAGGCATTCTCCGATATCCCCGATGGGATCGGGTTCTGGTATGGACCTATTTGTCAGCAATTCGCAGGTACGGATACACGGCAGATGCCCTTGTGGTGCCATAACGGCCCGGTGCCCGCGCGCAAGTATGCGGTGCGCGCGATCCGCAATATCGCCGATTTGCCGGGCTGGGTTGCTTTAGCTTAGGGCATTGGCAAGAACTGCCCTAGGCTGCCCCCCACGCAAGCGGCCGGCGTGATGCGGGCCGCATACGGGAGTTGGTGTAATGAAGCATTGGGTGATGGCGGCTTGTGCCGCAGCAGGGATTGCGATCGGCGCGACCGGGGCAACCGGGCAATTGGCTGCGACCCCCGGACCCGCTCCCACTGACCGTGCGCCGGGCCAGATGTTTCAGGATTGCGAAAAGATGTGCCCGGAAATGGTGGTGGTACCTGCGGGCAGTTTCATGATGGGCAATGCGAATTCGAGCGAGAGCAGCCCGGTGCACCGCGTCACGCTGCCCAGCGCCTTTGCGATCGGCCGGTATGAAGTAACCGTGGCCGAATGGGATGCGTGCGTGGCGGCGGGCGGTTGCCCGGCGCGCAGTGATGCAGATGCCCCTAAGTCTGCCAGCCCCGCACCCGTCGGTACGCGCGGCCGATATCCCATGGCGAATGTATCGTGGAACGATGCGCAGCAATTCGTCCGCTGGCTGTCCGGCAAAACCGGCGCGCAATATCGTCTGCTAAGCGAAGCCGAGTGGGAATATGCTGCCCGGGCGGGGGTGACGACGCCGTTTTCCAGCGGCGACACCATTGCGCTGGACGACGCCAATATCTCCCGCGCGCCCAATTTCCGCACCGGTGAAAAGGCGCTGGTCAGGGACAAGAGCAAGGTGCCGTCCCTGCCGCTCGGTACGTTCCCGGTGGGGTCGTTCGCGCCCAACGGCTTTGGCCTGTACGATATGCACGGCAATGTCGCGGAATGGGTGCAGGATTGCTTCAATCGCAACTATGCGGGTGCGCCCGCCAACGGTGCGGCGTGGACCACCGGCGAATGCAAGCGCCGGCAACAGCGCGGCGGCTTTTTTGACAGCACGCCACCCTTTGTCCGATCTGACCGGCGGGCCTATCACAACATCGACTATGCCAATTCTCGGCATGGATTCAGGGTCGCGCGCGCCCTTTGAGCGGGGCGATATGAGCGTCGCGCGGTAAACCTGCACCAGGCTCGTCATGGCGATCGCGGCGGAGCAATCCACTGTGCCACGATTACGAAGCTGGATTGCGTCGCCGCGCTCGCAAAGACGATTTTTTGTGCGTGCTAATTTGGCGCCGTTCTGCCCGGTTCGAGTGGCGCATAGGCCCGCGCGGCGGGCATCAGTTCCGGTCGATACTCGAAATGCATCGTATCGAAATGCCGCCAGCGCCCGCCCCAGATGAACCCGTGCCGTTCAAACGCGGCCACGATGGCGGCGGGCAGGCGGTTGCGATAGCGCGCCCGCTCACCGCCGGACCAGCGCCAGTAATCGGCCTGCGCGCTCGCCAGATCGACCGCGATGCCATAGCCGTGCATGCTCCGCTGGGTGGTGCCCGCGATGGCGCGGCAACTATAGCCGCCAGAACTGGGCACCAGATAGCGCGTCATGGCCGGTGGCAGCGCTTCCAGATCGCGGATAACTGCCTCCAGCCGCTCGGCGACGTGGTTGGTTGGCGTAACGCGGATGCTGCCACCGCCGCGCCCCGGCATCCACGCAACATCGCGCAGCCGCACCGCACCGACGCGGCAATCCCCGTAAATCGCATCGAAAAATGGTTCGTAGCGGACGCGACCCGGATCACGGGTCGGGGCCGGCTGCAGCGGCGTGCCTGCGGGGTAGGGGTCAACAAACATGCCATCAATATCAGGATGCGCCTGCCGATCAGCCTCGCTGCGGGCAGGCCCGCCGATCCTGCGCGGCAGCCGAGTGCCATTGCCCAGAATAACCTCGCTGGCAGTAACGGCTGTGACCAGACCCGGATAGCCGCCGATAAGCTGTGCTGCCCAAGCCGGCGCTGTGGGGGATTGCGATGCAGCCGTTGATGCGAACGTCAGGAGGAGGGCGGTGGTGGCTCGGCGGGCTTTCGTTGCGTCAACCATCAATCATCCTGTCCAAACACAATGACTATGCGGCCATATCGACAATCGTCGGCGGGAGGCCGAACGGGTTCCTGCACGGACGGTGCACATAGTGATGATGTTCGGACAATTCCCGATGCAGGCTGGGCGCGGACAATTCGAACCCGTTCGGTCAAGCAAGCGCACCGCCTTCGATGAAGACCCGCGCGAAGT
>JBBQDD010000046.1:0-12679 GCA_038319335.1 Sphingomonadales bacterium | reverse complement strand
CCCCGATCTGGGCGTCGATCCCGATCATGCGCAGCTGGAACTCAGCAGTGACGGGCGGGTGCTGGTCACTGCGACGGGCCCCAGTGGGCTCGGTTCGGGACGGTTGAAGCGTCGGCAGGTAACGATCGATCCTGCCAGTGGTGGCGACGTCAATCTGGGCAGCCACCGCATCATGGTGTCGCGCGAATCCGGCGGCGATATCGTGCTGACGGTGCAGCGTGTCGCACCGGTTTCCAAGGCGGCTGAAGAACGCGATGAACGGCGTGTCTTCTCGCTCGCCGGGCTTATGCCGGGCAAGCGCGGTACCGCCTGGGTGCTCGCCATCTCTGTGCTGATTGGTTTTCTGGCCGTTCCCATTTGGGCGGCGCTTCAAAAACAGTCGCCCTTGGTCGCCGCCGCGCCCGCCGGCAAGACGCTGACGGCATCGCAGGCAATGGACCGGGCGACCAAGCCCACCAAGGTTGCATCAACCGCAGATGGCTCCTGGACCAGCGGCCCGCTCAGCCAGGCCCATCATGCTCTCGAAGGCAATTGCGAGGCATGCCACGCCAAGCCGTTCGTATCAGTGCGAGATGAGACGTGCCAGGCTTGCCACAAGGACGTGCATGATCACGCGCCAGCCCGGCGGATTGAAAAATCCCGCGCCGTCCCGGGTGCCGCAGGCCAGTTGCTGAACGGCGTTGCCAAGGCTTTCGGCAAGGAAGGGCCCGGATCATGCGTTTCCTGCCACACCGAGCATGAAGGCGCAGGGCCAATGCAGGCAACCGCGCAGGCCTTCTGCACGGATTGCCACACATCGCTCAACGAACGGCTGACCGATACCAAATTACCCAATGCCGGCGATTTTGGGACGCAGCATCCGCAATTCCGGCCGCTGATCGCGGTGGTGCCGGGCGACAAGCCGATCATGAAGCGCGCATCGCTCGATACGCGTCCCATCGATCAGAGCGGCCTGAAGTTCACCCACAAGCTCCATCTTGATCCAGACAGTGGCGTGTCGGCGATGGCGCGGACGCTGAAGCCGAGCAAAGGCTATGGCGATGTGCTCAACTGTGCGGATTGCCACACACCGTCCGCCGATGGCACCCGGTTCCAGCCCGTTGATATGGAACAGAATTGCCAGGCTTGCCACAGCTTGGCATTCGACAAGATCGGCGGCACCACGCGCACCTTGCGGCACGGCGATACCGCCCAGATGATCGCTGACCTACGCGCCTTTTATCGCTCAACCGGCCCGGCGCGGCCGGCGGAGCTTGGCGGGATGGTCCGCCGACGCCCGGGCAGCTATGCCCAGGGCCAGGTGTACAGCGCCTATTTCAGTGCGGTTGGCGCGCGCGGGTCGGCCGGTGATGCCGCTGTCCGTGCGGTATTTTCGCCCGGGGGCGCGTGTTATGATTGCCATATCGTCAAGGCACCCGGCGTTGGCGCTGCGGACTGGGCGGTCGTGCCGGTCAACCAGCCGATGCGATACATGATGCATGGCTGGTTCGATCATAACGCGCACACAACCGAAACCTGTGAAAGCTGCCACGCGGCCAAGAAGTCGGTCAAGGCGACCGATTTGATCCTGCCAGACCTGAAATCCTGCCGAAGCTGCCACGGTGGGGAGTCATCGGCCGCGAAAGTGCCGTCCGGCTGCGCTATGTGCCACAGCTATCACGTCAAGCAGGATGCCCCGTGGAAACCGCGGCAGGGCGGTAGCATTCCGCTCAAGCCGCAACCGCGCCAGCGGCCTGATGAGATTGCGGCCCTGAAATAAGGGGCCCTGAAATAAGGGCCTTAGAATAAGGGGCATTGCCCAGTGGTGAGTGCCTCGTGGTAACCGTTCAATGTTGATTGCCCAGATCACCGATCTGCACATCGGCTTCGTGCCCAATGATCCCGACGAGGCAAACCGCCAGCGGCTAGATGCTGTGCTCGACGTGCTGATCCACGGGCCGAACCGGCCCGACATGCTGATCGTCAGCGGCGACATCACCGATCGTGGTGATCCGGCCAGCTATGCGCGGGTGGCTGCGATGCTCGGCAGATGCCCATTCCCGATCTATCCCGGGCCGGGCAATCATGATGATCGGGCGGCATTTTCGGCAGTATTCCCTGATCGGCGCGGCGATGACGGCTTCCTTCATTATGTCGTGAAGCAGGGCGGGCTCCGGTTGATCATGCTCGACACGCTCGAGCCGGGCCGCCACGGCGGCGGCTTTTGCGACGTCCGCGCGGCCTGGCTGAACCAGCAATTGGCCGACGAGCCCGCCGCTCCGACCGTCATTGTCATGCATCACCCGCCATTCGATCCCGGGATCGCATGGATGGCAGAACACGGCGACGAACCATGGGTTATCCGCTTCCAGGAAGTCGTTGCCGCCCATCCACAGGTCAGGGCGATCTGGTCCGGCCATTTCCACCGTGCGGTGGTGACATCATGGCACGGCATTACGGCCACGATCTGCCCGGCCAGTGCAGCGCAACTTGCGCTGGATCTGCGCCCGATCGATCCGACCCATGCCGATGGCCGTGCGATGATCGTGAACGATCCGCCGGGCTATGCGCTGCACCGATGGGATGGCACCCAGCTGGTGACGCTGTTCGATACGGCTGAACCCCATATCACGCTCGCCCGCTACGATCAGGGGCTGCAACCGCTCGTTCAGCACCTCGCCGACGAGCGGCACCGATAGGATCCGGCCTGATTGCGTGATGACGTTAGGTTGAACCGTTCGCCCTGAGCCCTTCGACTGGCTGGCACGCCAGCCGCTCAGGATAAACTTCGGCACGGTGTGCCGAAGTCGAAGCCTGTCCTGAGCGCCCGCCCTTGCGGGCAGTCGAAGGGGGCAAGCGCAGCGCTTGGGCTTCGACTTCGCCCAGCGCGAACGGATGAGAGGCGCATCAACTTAGCGTCATCGCCCTCTGGATTTGATCTCTGCTAACCGCGTCATCGGGCGCGGGGCCCCCGATCACAAGAACGCCAGAGTCGATTTTACGCGTTTACGGGGATGACCATCCAGCGCCTGATGGCCCAGAGCCCGATAGCACTTTATCGACCCAGCCAGTCCGTGGCCGCTCGTGTCTCGGCATCGCCCGACAAGAACGGCTTCGGTGACCGTCATCTCTCCACGAGCTTACGGCCCAATGCGCAGTTATTGCCCCGGCATTTTTAGTGGCGGGCGCCAGGCGCTCATGTCGACATCGTCGCTCACCTTGTAGGGCGTGCCCCGGCTGGTGAGGAACAGTTTCTCCATTTCGCTGCGGGTAAAGGGCCGCGACCCCAGCCGGCCAAATACCGCAATCTGTCCACCTGTCTCATCGACCCCGCGGTCACGATCAAGGCCTTTTGACAGCGCCAGTGCCGGTGAGGGCGTTTTGGCCCAGGCGATCAGCTCTGGCTTGGGTGCCGGGGAGAAGCCGTAGAAATTCGGCTGGCTCGCCGGCGATGTCAGCTGCAGCACCTTCAGCCCGTTTCGACCATCAGCGACATAGGCGAACAGCGATGCATTGGTGCTGCCGACAATCACGTCCTGCGCATCGTTCAGCTGGCCGTCGAACGTCACCTTCTGATAGATGCTCGGCCGCTCCGGGTTGGTCACATTGGCAATCACCAGGCCGTCGCTGCCCGCGGCGATATAGGCATAGGTGCGCGCCACATAGACGCGCCGTGCATTCGCAAGCGGGATCGTGCCTGAAGGCACCGCCACTGGATTGCGCAGCTGCGTCACGTCGAACAGCTTCACGCCTTCCGCATCGGTGACCCACAGATAGCGGAACTGGATGGCGCTCGCCCGGGCATCGGTGAGCGGCCGCACGGCGGCGAGCTTGGGATGCAGCGGATCACTCAGGTCCATCACCACCAGCCCGACATCAGCGGTGATATAGGCCACTTCGCCGGCCAGGATGATGTGCCGCGCGCCCTTCAGCACGTTATTGTCGTTCCAGGTCACAGCCCGCTTCAGGAAGTTGTTGCGGAACTCTCCATCGGCCATCGTCTCGATGTTGACGAGGATCAGACCCTCTTCGGAATCAGTGACGGCGGCATAGCTGTAGATCGGCAGGAAAGCCTGTTCCTGGTTGATCTTGCGCAGCTCAGCGGTGCTGCGCAGCGGGTTGATCGGCTGGCCCGTGGGCAGGGCCATGCAGGTCGCGTTTTTGGACGTAACCTGGGTATCATGGCCAAGCGGCGAGAATGGCCCGGTCAGGATGCGTTCTGAAAAGCCCTTATTGGCCACCGAGGTAACATCATAGGCGCGGAAGCCACCCTTGCCTTCAGCGACATACATATATTCGCCGCGCAGCTGGAGGCAGTTAACCGCGCCTGCCGTGCCCTTGGTGACGTTCTGGAATTCCTCGATCGGGTGGGTTTCGCCGGAGATCTTCTTGTCGAAGGTCTTGCCGCGCACCCAGTTTTTCAACTCGCGCTTGTTCCGCTCAACGTGGAGCTTCCAGTAATCGGGGAAGGCGTATTTCTGCAGATAAGAGCCGATCACCGTCTGCGGCTCGTCCCATTCGGTCACCCGAACGGCCTCAAACCCGCCGGCCAGCCCGGTCCAGGCGTTCAGCCCGACGAAATTGACCGAGTTGGTGCCCAGCAGCAGCAATTGCGCCATGATCGCGTTGTTATCGTCCTTCTTCGACAGATGGCAGTCGCTGCACGTCTTGGTTTCCGTCGTGCGGACGGTGTGCGGGAAATGCGGGGCAAAGGCCTGTGACGAGAACCCGATCCCGCTGATCGGCGGCTGCTGGATATAGATGCGTTCGCGGCTGACATTGGTCGATGACAGAATCAGCGCCGATGTGCTGCGAATGGGCGTCGTGATATTGCCCTTGGTCGTCATCCCCTTGCCAAGCTGGAACATGTCATCGCGCGCGACCTGGGGATTATAGGTCGCAAAGTTGCGCGTTTCCTCCCCCTCGAAATGGTGGGAAGTCGTTTTCCAGTTGGCCTCGATCGGCAGATGGCACCCGCCACAGCTGGTGGTCCAGCTGAGGTGGCAGGTGAAGCAGGTCACGCTATCCTCGCCATGCGCTCGCTCGCTCGGCATAACGCCGGGGCCAAAGCCGAACTTGCCGTCTTCGCCGCCCAGCTTGCTCATCAGCTTGGCGCGTGCCGCCTTGGCGTTGAAATAGGGGCTCGACGGATCGACGCTGTCCTTCACCAGGTGCATGTCCCATTCGAGCTTGGGATCGACGATGGAGCGCTGGATCAGCTTGCGTCGGCCGCCCTCAATCGGCACCCATTCAAAACGGCGCTGACCATCGGGATTGCGGAGCAGCGACAGATCATTGCCCTTGGGCCGCGCGGCGGGGCCTGATGTGCGCAGCGTGGGATAGGCATCGGCGGTGCCGTGGCAATCTTTGCAGCCAATTTCCACCGCATTGGCAACCTCGCCATAGATCAGGCCGTTGCCGTGGCTGTCCTGTGCGAAATGGCAGTCAGCGCATTGCAGCCCCTTTTCTGCATGGATGTCCATCAGGTGGACTGCCTTGCCAGGGTTCGTGCCGGGCTGAACGAATTTGGGCTCACCCTTTTTGCGCCATTTCTCGGGATCGTCATTCGCGACCGTCTTGCCATCCGCATCGAGCAGATTGCCCTCGCGATCGCGCTTGAAGATGCCCCGGAAATTCCAGCCATGGCTGTGATAATCGGCGAACTGTGTGTCCTTCAGTTCGGGATTGAGATCGTACACGTTTCGCAGGAAATCCGGATCGCCCCAGTTGCCGCGCACGGCAGCCGCTTCGGGATTGCGATCATTCACTTCGCGCGTTTCGGCGGCGGTTGGGTATTTCTGCTTCTTCGGCCACATCGCCGCTGCGTCAGATTCATAATCCCACATCGTGTAGCCGAGATAGGAATTCAGGAAGATGTTCGGCTGGTGCATGTGGCAGCTCATGCACTGCGACGTCGGGATGGAGCGGGTGAAGGCGTGGCGGATCGGGTGGCCGCTTGCCTTGATGCCCGGCTGTACCAGCCCGCCATGGCCTGCAACGGTATCCACAGCGCCGGCACCGTGATCATCTGCCTTCGCCATCCCATGGCCGTCATCATGGCCTGCCTTTGCCGCCCCGTGCGCTGCTGGCTTGCCGTGGCCGACATCCTCTGTCTTCATTTTGGCGGCGATCGTCGGATCGACCGTGGCGGTCTGCCCGTCCCGACCGAACTTGGCATAGGTCAGGCTGTGGCGCGGCTCGCGATCATTGGCATAGATCACGTGGCAGCCCGTGCAGCCTGAACCGCGATAATCGCCCGGTTGTTCGTTGGTGCCCATGAACCACATCAGCGGATCGTTCAGGCGGGTTTTGTGAATGTTGAGCACGGGAATGGCGACGCGCAGGCCGGTTGCCGGGCCGCGATTGGATTGCTTAAGGTCGGGTCGGCCGGGTTCTTCGAGCCGCTGGATGGATCCGGTCGGGTTGGGCAGGCCGACTTCGGCAAACTGCGTGCTGATATTGCGCCCGCCGCGTTCGAACACGCGGAAAACGTCTCCAGGGGGCGTTACCTGCCAGCTGGGCAACGGATAAAGCTCGGCAAGCGCACCGCGCGCGGCTTCTGCCGGGGTGACGGTGCCGGGGGGCGAACCTGGCGACTGGATCTTCGCAGGCTCTCCCTCTTCGGTATACGCCTCCCCAAAGATGTAGTTTTTGAACGACACGACGCCGTTGTTATACGCAGCACCGCCCCACAGCATCGCGCCCGATGCCATGATCGATCGTTCCGCCGCCTCGATTGTCTCGATATGGCAGGCCCCGCAGGCCTCACGCGCGACGCGGTAATCGCCGGGATTGACGAAGCGGATATATTCGGGCGCTTCCTTGTTCAACAGCGTGTAGCTGCGCTTCGGGTTGGCTGAATCGGGGTAGTGCCAGCTGTTGGGCAGGCGCGGCAGCACATGGGCCTGGTCACGCGCTGTGACATAGGCGGCGTCTTCAAAACCCTTGTTGGGATCGCCGATAATCGTGGCATTGCCGCCGTGGCAATCGGTGCAGCCCAGCTTTACCGCCGACGATTCGTGCATCGACGGTTCGTCAGTGCGGGTGTGGCAGGAATAACAACCTTCGGACTTTTCAGCGACCATCGCCGCCGTCTGGCTCATCGGCGCCGGTGGTGAGGCGAGATAGACGCGCGCGACCGGCTTTTCGGCATCATTGGCGTACAAAATGGCCGCGGGCACCATCAATGAGGCGACCAGCAACAACATTCCGCCAACGGACCGCACGGGCATGGCAAGCGACTTGTGCATCAATAACTCACAATGATGTTGGCCAGGATCGAATAATAGGTCCGGTTGCGGTTGTTATTGGCAAACAGGTCACGAAACCCGCTGCCGGGCAACAGCACCGCTCCAGACAGGCGACCGACCAGGTTCTGGTTGGCCTTTGGCCGCCAGATGATCGCCGATGACAGATCATAGCCGATCGATTTGGGGATGGTGCCTTCGATGCGCAGGTTCTGCAGCGTTTCGGTGGTGGCGAACCACAGATGATTGGCGTTGGCCGAAACGCGCAAGGTCGGCTTCAAGTCGAAATCAATGCCAACCCCCACCAGCGCGGTGCCGGGATTGTTGAAATTCGACTGGCCCTGTTCCTTCGATGATCGCAGCGAATTGAGGATGCCGTTGCGCCCGTTCACCGCCACTGCCCGGCCACCGCCCGCAAACGGGATCGTCTGCCTGATCCAGTAACTGGTATCTGCGCCGGCAAAGATCGGGTTTTCAAAGATCGCGTCGAAGCCGGTTTCGGTATTGTCGAACGGCTTGTTATCCCCGCTGGCATAAAGCGCCGATGCGCGGAATCGAATCCAGTCGCGATCGTAGCTGAGCTCTGCGGCACCGAAATAGGCGCGGATCTGCGCGGGCTTGCTCGTGAAGAAGTTGTTGGTATCGCTGCCCAGCGCGCCATAGACCGAACCGGTAATGTTGAGCCGCCCTAGCCTGCCGTCGACATTATAGCCCAGATACACGACGTCGTAATTATGCCCCCGCAGATCGCCGAGCAGCGACGGGCGCACGGGGAAGCCATTGGTATCCACCTCGATCCGGCTGCGTTCCCGATTGGTGTTATAGACGACGGTTAGCTGGCTGGTGAGGCTGGGGAACAGGAAATCCTGGCGATAAACGTTGCCGATGAAGACAAAATCGTCGCGCGGGCGCTTTACCACGCTGTTCAGGCCCGAATTGGTGTCCTTTTCCAGCCGCCAGAACGCAGCCAGATTGAACTGGAACCGGTTATTGTCGCGGTTGCCGAAAAACCGCACGCCCAGCTGCTGATCATTGAACAGAAAGCCGCGAAAATCGCTCTGGAACGGCTGGATGCCGACCCGGATCGATTCAAAATCATATCGATCCGATGTGTTGCGCAGGTGATAATCGATAAACAGTTCCTGCACGCCCACGAATGCATCGGTGCGGATGCTTTCCTTGCTGGGCAGGACCGAAAGCACCCGGCGTTCGGGCACATCGACATGGTTCAGGTTGAATGCCAGCGCGACGCGGTATTCAATCTCGGGCGGTTTGAACGCGGTGGATCCCTTCACCAGTGACGCGCCCAGGATGAAGGTTTGCGAAAACACATAGCTCGCATCGCGCCCGAACACGTCGAGTGCGCCTGCATGCTCGGTCGTCTGGACGCCCACCGGGATGGGGAAGGAACGCGGCTCCAGCACGGTATCGCTCACCGCGCTGGCGATAAAGAACCAGTCGTCGCTGTGCAGCGGCAGCCATTTGTTCTTTTTCAGATCAATCGGGCGATCGCCCTTCAGCGTGTTCTGGTGATAGGGATCAAGCCAGTTTTCCTTCACCACCCCCAGCGACTGGATCAGCCGCCAGCGATCGGGCAGCGGAATCTGGTCGGTCGGGAATGCTTCCGGGCGGGGCGCGCGCACCGCACCCGGATTGGTCTGTGTAATCGCGTCGGGCAGCGCCTTTTCAAATCCGGGGCGCTTGCGGCCATCGATCGTCTCGGCGGGGTCGCGCTCAAGCTCTTCTTCGGAAAGGGCTGGTGCGGGGGCGGGGGAGGCGGCTGGCGCATGCGCCTGCGGCTCGGTTTGCGCAGGGGCACTGGACGAGGAAGTTTGCTCTGCCTGCGGCAGCATAGGCGATTCGATGATCATCGCTTCGTCGTGCGGCGACGCAGCGCTGATCAGCCGAAGGAAGAGCATGCCCCCCATTTACAGCCCCTGGCACACATTTTGTTCGGACGTGTCGAGGAACGGCGCAAACGGGCAGCCGACATAGCGCAACCGAACCTGCCGGTTGGCGACCGGGATCAATATCTGGTCGGCCCGCCGAGCCATTGCTGCATTGCCAAACCCGCCCAGCCGAACGCCGGCATTATTGGTGCCCAGGAACGAGATCATGTCATCCTGATCGATGCCATCGCCCGATACGCCGACCGCGCCGATCATGGTATTGCCACGATATACGGGCACCGCGCCGGGGAAAATCTGCAGGCCGTTCTGCAACCGGTTCTGGCCGGGCACCGCATCGGGAATGAAGGTGCAGCGAGCGGGGGTGTCGCTTGCGCTTGCCCCGGTTACAAAGGCAAGATGCTGCCCCAGATTGGTCAGCACCAGTGCCGATTGCAGCCCGGTGGACAAGGGGTTGAACGCTGCAATATCGCGCGACAATGGCCCTTTGGGGCGGCCGACTTCGCCATCCGGGAAATAGGGCCGTGCCAGCACGCCGATCGTGCGATCGCCGTACGCGACGCTGCCAGACAGCGCCGTCTGGCTTCCCAGAAAGCTGGTGAAGGCCGGGCCGAACTGGCGCACATCGGCGCTAGGATCGCCCGCCAGCTCGGCGGCAGCGCGCGGATGCGAGAAGAACGCGACCGTCCGCGCTTTTTGCAACGACACATCGGTGCCGAACACAGGCGCATCGGGCGAGCGGACCACGCCCAGAATTTGCCCGCGACTGTCGACCAGCGAGATCGTCACCTGTGCCCGGCTGTCGAGCGGCATGCGGATCTGTGCGCGGGCGCGCGTCATGATCCGGAATGCTTCTTCCAGCAGCGCGTTGGATTCCGCCAGCGTCAGCGGCTGGCCGACATCAGCCCCATCGGTTCCTGCGCGCACAGGAAAACGGCTGGCGCCCGATCCGTTCGTCAGGATAAAGGCATCGCGATTGGCGAATTCAGCCGGGGTCGATGCGCGAACGCCCGACGCTTCGGAGCCATAGGCAGTGCCCGCGATAATCGCAGGTGTCGGAATGCCGAAATAGCCGATCACGCTGATCAGATTGCCAAGCGCCGGGGCGGTGGCGGCATAGCTTGGCGTCTGGCTCGCGGTCATCAGCGCGGGATAATCGACATCGCTGTAGCGCAACTGCGTGCCGTCCACCGAAATGCGGTTGGCGCGGATCGTCTCCGGCGCTTCGAAACCGACCGTCCCGGCAAGGGCAATCGCCTCCTCGCGGATATCAGCGTCGATATCGGTGATGTTGGTGTCGAGCCCATAATCGCCGTCGGCCATTACGCCGATCGCGCCTACGACGACGCCGTTCTTGTAGAGCGGAAAGCCGCCCGCATCAGCCGACAGGCCAAGCGGCGAGCGCTTCGGGCCGATCATCGCGGCGCTGCCCGGTGCGCCGAAGCGTGACACCAGATCGGAACATGGGAGTGAACTGAACTGCACCCCGAACAACGGGCCGCTTTCCAGCCCCACCGCACCGGGCGCGGGTGGGAAATGTTCCTGCACGATCTGGCTCGCCGTGCGCGTTGAAAAGGCGTTGCCGCCGCTGGAAAGATACGCCCCCGTCACCGCTTTGGCGATCGCGCCGCCCGCGGCGGGAACGGTCAGCCCCTGCGCGTCCTTGTTGTCGCCGTTCGGCGCTGCCCGGGTGCGCGCATTGGCGTTGGCACCCGTCATCGAAAACACCGCCAGGATGTTGCCCACCCGGTCGCTGACGGCAATCACGGCGGGCAGGTTGCGCGCCCGTGCCTCTGCCGCTGCGCGCGCGATGACCGTCTGCACGTCGGCCACGCTCAGCGATTCAGCAGCGGGCACGGCAAAGAATGTCGTCGGCGTCGGCGTGCCCGATGGGGTCGGCGTGGGCAGGACGGCGCTGGTGCTGCCACCGCCGCCGCTGCACGATCCAAGCACCAGCGCAGCGCTGGTCAACAACACCGTTACGCGATTGGGACGCATTAGCGCAGGCTCCGGATACTGCGAACGGCACTGCCAAGCGCGCCGCGGAATTCAGGGGGGCGATAGCCGTTCGGCTCTTTCACCGCAGCATAGGCGCGGTTGATGTCTGCGCGGATGCCGGCAGCGGCGCCAATCGTCACCCGGCCCTGCTTCACCAGCGCGTTGAGCAGCGAATCGATCGCCATCACTGCCTGAACCGAGCCCTCATAATCGGTGAAGCGCGGGGCAGAGGCTGGCCCGGCAATCGAATCGACGATGGCAAAGGCGGTGTCGCCATCGTTGCTGCGCGCTGACAGCGCCGATGCCAGATCGGATGCAGTCGCGGCGAGCCGCACACCTGCTGTAACCGATGCCGCACGTGATCCCGCCATGGCCTGGTGGAAAGCACGGGCATCCTTGTCGAACCGGGCGGCGAGCGCCGGGTTGGTCACTCGCGCAGCGGCAGACAACAGGATCATGTTTTCATCATTGAAGGGCGGCATGCCGGCCGGAATTGGCCGACCGGGATTGGCTTCCCAGGTCTTTACCCGGTCTTCCTGGTCAAAGATGCGGCGGTGGCAACTGTGGCAATCGAGGAAATAAAATTCGGGGAACGCGCCTTCGGTGCCGATCTTGGCATCGGCATAGAGCGTCAGCGAGCGATTGACCGCCATCGCCTGGCCAACCGCCCATAGCCGGATGCTGTCAGTGCGGCCCTTGCGCGCGGCATAGTCTGCATCTTCGTTATGGTGCTGCTGCAGCGTCGAAAACAGGTCGATCTCGAAATTGATCCGGGGGTGGCCGGCGGCCATGATGCGGTGAGTGACGAACTGGCCGTTGCGCTTGCTGCCCAGGTGGCAATCAAGGCACACGCCCGCCCGGGTCGTCGCCTTTTCCAGCGGGATCAGGCCGCGCGACACATTGTCGCCGTGGCTGCCGCCAACTGCAAAATGGGTTGAAATCCAGCCCGATGCCGGACCGTGGCATGCCTCACACCCCACCCCGTCGCTGGTCAGGAAGCGCGCGCCGACCATGCCGTTGGTCGGCGTGGCGTGGCAGCCAAGGCATGCGGGTGCCGATGTGGGGTCGCCCATGCCAAGCGTGGCGGTTATCTGGCGCGCGCGCTGGCCGAGCAGGATTGCATAGGCGCGACTGTGCGCTCCAGCCTGGGTGGATGGCTCCTGCCAACGCATCAGCTCATCCTGGCGCACCACGGCACCATCGGCTTCCATACGGCCATGGCAGGTTGAACCGGCGCAGCTGGCGACGCCTTCGAAGCGGCCATTGCCCGCATCGGCGGCCCCGGCGCGCGAACCCGTCACCCCAATGAAAAGGGTGCAGATGGAGCAGAGCAGCACTAACAGCGCCGCTATCGGCTTGCCCGTATGACGGGCGCCGATTCCACCTACCGATTTCATCCCCCGTGTCCCCCCCATTACCGTCGGCAGATTGCCACGCGATGCACTGACTAACCGGTATACTTACCCCGGCATCTATGTTGCCCGATTTGTGCCCGAGCGAACAGCAAAAATTTGCGTCGCAGCGGGACGATTCACCGAATCGCCGCTG
>JBBQDD010000045.1:0-12693 GCA_038319335.1 Sphingomonadales bacterium | reverse complement strand
ATTCAGAATTACACGGTGCAGGCCGGAAATTCGGGGCTGATTGTTGGCACGCCGAGTGATCCCCGCAGCTTTGGATTGACGCTACGGCTGCGGCAATAGGGGCCGGTTGTCCGCCCGAACCACCCGGTACGGGCCAACGTCTCCCTTTGCACCAGGCGGTGATTTGTGCGATGGGCCGAGCATACCCGATATTCAGATTCGGCTTGCAAGGAGTGCAATCATGGCCACCGCCCCCACACTCGACAATCCAGCCGCCGCGCTGGACGCGTTTCGCGCCGATGTGCGCACCTGGCTTGCCGACAATTTTCCGGCATCGCTGAAGGGCAAGGACAACGGCATGTCCGCGCTGGAGGGGCCAAGCAACCCGAGCGCGGATGAAATCGCCTGGGTGAAGGCAATGGGGGACAAGGGCTGGGGCGTCCCGACCTGGCCAGCGGCCTATGGCGGCGGTGGCCTCGACAAGCATCAGGCGCGCGTGCTGGCGGAGGAAATGGGCCGCATCGGCGCTTGGAACCCGATTGGCGGCATGGGCGTGATGATGTTCGGCCCGACCCTGCTGGAATATGGCAGCGAGGCGCAAAAGCTGGAGCATATTCCCGCGATCGCGAAAAACCAGGTGCGCTGGTGCCAGGGCTATTCCGAGCCGGGTGCCGGATCGGATCTCGCCTCGCTCCAGACCTTTGCCGAGGACAAGGGCGATCATTATCTGGTGAATGGTCAAAAGACATGGACGTCGGGCGGGCAATGGGCGGACAAATGCTTTGCGCTGGTACGGACGGACAAGACCAAGAAGCATGAAGGCATCAGCTTCCTGCTGATGGACATGAAGGCACCCGGCGTAGAAGTGCGCCCGATCCGCATGATTTCCGGTCAGTCGCCATTCTGCGAGACCTTTTTTACCGATGTGAAGGTGCCCAAGGAAAACCTTGTTGGCCGCGAGGGCGAAGGCTGGACGATCGGCAAGCGATTGCTGCAGCATGAGCGCAGCAATTTGTCCGGCGCGGGTGCTGCGGCGCGGCTGTTTGCCGGCAAGCCGCTGGGCATGCTCGCCAAGGAATATCGCGGCGCGAATGATGACGGCAAGGTAGCCGACAGCGATTTGCGGATGCGCATCGTCCGCCACGAAATGGATCAGCGCGCCTTCGTGCTCACGCTGCGCCGCGCGGCGATTGAGGCGAAATCGAACCAGGGGCCATCGGCGGCATCGTCGATCATGAAGAATGTTGGTGCGCGGCTCACCCAGGATCGGGCGGAACTGTCCGTTGAGATTATGGGCATGAACGGCCTGGGCTGGGAAGGCGAGGGGTTCAGCGACGCTGAACTGGCGCAGACCCGCACCTGGCTATGGGGCAAGGCGGTGTCGATTTACGGCGGCTCCACCGAAATCCAGAACAACGTGATCGCCAAGCGTATCCTGGGCATGCTCGACCACCAATAATGTGCCGCTTGGCCGTCACGCCGGCGAAAGCCGGGATCTTGGGCGGCGTGCGGATAATCTGGCCCCACCAGGACCGCGGCTTTTGCCGAGGTGACGGTAGGAGAGCCGGGATTTAGCAGGAAGAAACATCATGGCTGCTCTGAACGACGAACAAACGATGATCCGCGATATGGTGCGCGAATGGGCCGATAATGAATCGCCCGTTTCCGCGTTCCGCAAGATGCGCAATGCCGCGCCGGTGGAAGGCTATGATGCCGCCGCCTGGGCGACGATGGCGGAAATGGGCCTCGCCGGGATTGTGGTGCCAGAGGAATTTGGCGGCACCGCCTTTGGCTATCTGTCGCTTGGCCTTGTGCTGGAACAGCTGGGTCGCAATCTTGCCGCATCGCCGCTGGCATCCACCGCAGCGGCGGCGACGGCGATCGTGATGGGCGGATCGGATGCGCAAAAACAGGGCTGGCTGCCGCGCATCGCCAGCGGCGAAGTGGTCGCGACGCTCGCGATCGATGAATGCCCCGTGCATGATCTCACCAGGATCAAGACGGTGGTTGAGGGCGGCAAGCTGACTGGGACCAAGGAGTTTGTGGCAGAGGGCGACAGCGCTGGGCTGTTCGTGGTCGCCGCCACCGACGGGCTGTATCTGGTGGCGGGCGATGCCGCTGGCGTCAGCCGCGCCAATCGCCGGATGGCGGATTCGCGCAGCCATGCGCAGGTGACGTTCAAGGGTGCAGCAGCGGAAAAGATCGATGGCGTTACCGTGCAGGCGATTGTTGACCGTGCAACGGCTGCAGTCTGCGCCGAAATGCTGGGACTGGCGGTGCAGGCGTTCGAGACGACCAATGATTACCTGAAAACCCGTGTTCAGTTCGGCCAGCAGCTTTCGACGTTCCAGGCGTTGCAGCACCGCATGGCGAAATTGTTCACCGAGATTGAGCTGATGCGTTCCGCTGTGGAAGCAGCGCTTGAGGCGATTGATGCGGGGCGCAGCGATGTTGACCAGGCAGTAACGCTGGCCAAGGCAGTCGCGAGCGACACGTTGAAACTGGTCAGTCGCGAGATGATCCAGCTGCACGGCGGCATCGGCATGACCGATGATTATGACGCGGGATTCTACATCAAGCGCGCGGCGGTGCTGGAGGCGATGTGGGGCAACGCTGCCTATCACCGGGAGCGTTTTGCGCGGTTGAACGGCTACTGATCGGCCAGCGACATCCCGAAACCGGACAGGGCCGTTGCCGCATCGCGGTGGCGGCCCTGATGGTTTCTAGTGCCGTTCGAGTTAGGGCACTGTCGTTGCCGATCGCCGAAAACCGCCGTTTCGAAGGTTGATCCTGCCAATGCCGGTTTGTTGCCAAACTATGACTTTTTAGCAACAGCGCCGTGAAAGGTAGCGTTTGGCAACCATTGTTTTGCTTGACGTTGCCCATATCCCTCTGTCTATTCGAGATTACGGTACGGAATCCATAAGCGATCCGGCCAAGCTTGGGAGAGAGAGATGCTGAAGACGAAGCTGTTGGCTGCGTGCGCCTGCTCGGTGCTGGCCCTGGGACTTGCAATGCCGGCATCGGCGCAAACCGCGCCGCAGACTGTCATGCCGCAGGATGACCAGGCAGAATCGTCGTCCCCCGATATCATCGTCACCGGATCGCTGATCCGCGGCTCACGCGAAGATGGCCTTACGCCGGTGGACGTGATCGGTGCTGACGAGCTGTCGCGCCAGGGTTCGCCTTCGGGCCTTGATCTGCTGAAGAACCTGCCCGTTTCCAACGGCATTATCGGCGATGCAAACCAGTTCGATGCCCGCGCGCAAGGGTCGGAAGGCGTGGCCAGCGTGAACTTGCGCGGCCTGGGGCCGCAGCGCACGCTCGTGCTGTTGAACGGCAAGCGTATCGTCAGCGCGGGCACGGGCGTTCCCGTGGTCGACATCAACCTGATCCCGCTCAGCGCGATTGGCCGGATTGAAATCCTGAAGGATGGCGCCGCCGCCACTTACGGGTCAGACGCGATTGCAGGCGTGGTCAACTTCATCACCCGCAGCGACCAGGAAGGCTTCCAGGCAACCGGCGATTACCGTTATGTGCGCGGATCAAGCGGTGATTACACCGGCGCGCTCAGCTTCGGCCACACGCAGGACGGTTTCCAGGTATTCGCGTCGTTCGGTTATCAGCACCGCTCGGAACTGCGCACCACCGATCGCAGCTTTACCGTGCAGCCTTACGCCAACAACCCGCAGGGCGGGTATACGGGCGGCGGCAACCCCGGCAACTATGGCTTTGGCGGCACTGCGAATTTCGTTCGCGATCTTGGTTGCGAAACGCTCGGCGGTTTTCGCAGTGTTGCCGGATCGACCACCGATCGCTGCTTTGTGAATTTCGGCCAGTTCGACAATCTGGTCGAGCCGGAAGATCGCTACCAGGCCTATGTCGAAACCAAGCTCGATCTGGCCACTAACGTCTCGTTCAAGGCGACCGCGCTATATGGTTCGTCATCCACGCGCATCACCACCTCGCCAAGCTATTTGCCGACCCTGCCGCCATCGGCCAATGCGGCCAGCGGTGGTGGCGGACTGTTCGTCATTCCAACTTATGCGCCCGCACTGCGTGATTATTGCACGCTCTATGGTGCAGCATCGGGCTGCGTGACCGCCGGCGGCGTGCCTGTCGCCCCGGCAATTGCATTCCCAGTGCTGTTCCGACCGTTCCTGCTGGGCGGCAACCCGCTGTTCAACCAGCCTGGCAACGACCGCAATTCGGCATTCAGCCAGCGCCAGTCGCAATCAGTGCGGTTCACCGCTGAACTGAACTGGGAAGTGACGAGCGACCTGAACCTGGATACCGGCTTCACCTATTCAGAATACGAGCGCGGCATCGAAGGTACGGACACATTTGGCGATCTGCTGCAGAATGCGCTGGCCGGTTTCGGTGGCCCGAACTGCGCCTTTGCCAGCACAGCGTCACGCGCCGGGATGAGCGCAGCCCAGCTGGCAGCACTTGCTGGCACCAACGGCTGTACCTATTTCAACCCGTTCTCCACCGGCACGCCGGGTAATCCTGTAACGGGAGCAACGAACGCCAATTTTGCCGGCGCGCGTAACCCGGCTGGCTTCAACATCGCGCCAGGCGCTGGCCTGGTCAACGATGCCGCCACGATCGACAACTTCTTCCGCACCACACGCAGCGACACAACGACTCGCTTGTTCGTGGGTGACATTGTGCTCAGTGGCAAGAGCGGCATCGAACTGCCGGGCGGCGCGCTGTCGTTCGCGATCGGTGGCCAATATCGCCGCAATAGCTACAAGATCCGGTACAATGCGGACGCAAACCTTGCGTTGAACCCCTGCCCAGGCACGCCGCTCAATCCGGCGGCAGTCTGCAACCCGCAAACCGGTGCGCTTGGCTTTCTTGGCACCAACTTCAACCGGACGACCTCGTCAGATGTCTATGCGATCTTTGGCGAACTGCAGGCACCCGTAACCGACACGATCAACCTGAGCTTTTCGGCACGTTATGAGCAATATGGCGGATTGATCGGGTCGACGTTCAACCCGCAGGGCCGCGCGCGCTGGCAGGTAACGCCGTGGCTCGCCATTCGCGGCGGGGCGGGCACCACGTTCCGCGGGCCACCAGCCGCCAGCCAGAGCGGGCAGGTAACCTCGCTGCAGGTGATCGGCTCGTCGTTCCGTGCGATCGATATTCGCGGCAACCCCAATCTGGCGCCTGAAACGGCACTCACTTATGGCGGTGGCATCGTTGTGGCGGCGGGTCCATTCAGCGGCAGCGTGGATTATTTCCGCTATGATTTGAACGGCCCGCAAGAGGCTGAGCCGGTTGCCGGGATCGTGGCGGCATTGTTTGGTGCAACGGGCAACGCCAATTGCAATAATCCTGCCTTTGCAGCGCTGCAGGCGCGATTCACGTTCACCGGTGCAGGCTGCGGCGTTGGCAACGTCCAGCGTTTGACGACCAACATCATCAACAGTGCCAATGTCAGCACATCTGGTATCGATTTCCAGGGGCAGGTGAAGTTCCCGGTCAGCGATATCAACTTCACGCTGGGCGTGAACGGCACGTACATTATCGACTACCGGACACAGAACATCACCGTTGCCGGCGTGGTCGTTCAGCCCGCCTTTAACGCTGTCGGCCAGCTTAACTTCCAGACCAGCGCCTACCCACTGCCCCAGGTAAAGGGCAACGTTTTCCTGCAGGCTGATCTGGGCATTCACAACCTGCGGCTGCAGTATAACTATATCGATGGTTATACCGATCAGCGTGGGGCGGCGATCTTCGGGCCGAACACGGGTGCACTCGCTGGTGCGTCGGTGACGGGCGGCAAGAATATCGGGGCGTTTGATACGCTGGACTTCACTTACCGTGTGAACCTGCCGACAAACACGACGATCTCATTGTCGGCACAGAACATCTTGAACAAGCAGCCACCGTTTGCGCGGCTTGATTTCAACTATGATCCGTTCACGGCATCGCCGCTGGGCTTCAATGCAAAGTTCGGCATCACCCAGCGTTTCTGAACGTGATCCGACGATCCTGATACTGCCCGCCGCCCGGTATCCCCGGGCGGCGGGTTTTTTCGTTCCCCCCACTCCAAGCGTAAGAATGGCCCCCCATGGCAAGTTCCAGCCTTCCTGGCGTCCCGTTTGAAACCGCCGATGCACGGGCGCTGCGGCTGCGGGGGTGGACGCTCGCGCTGCTGACCCTGGTATATTTCTTCAGCTTCATGGATCGGTACATCCTTTCCATCCTGCTGGAACAGATCAAAGCGGACCTTGACCTGAACGACACGCAGCTCGGGCTCCTCTCGGGCTTTGCCTTTGCGATTTTCTACGCAACCTTGGGCATCCCCGTCGCCTGGCTGGCGGATCGCAAGAGCAGGCGAGACATTATCGCGATCGCGCTCACCCTGTGGAGCGTGATGACGGCATTGTGCGGCACTGCGCAGAATTTCATCCAGCTGCTCATTTTCCGCATCGGCGTAGGCGTGGGGGAGGCGGGGTCGAGCCCGCCCAGCCACTCGATCATTGCCGATCTTTATCCGCCCGATAAACGCGCCGGGGCGATGGGCATTTATGCGACGGGCGTTGTGCTCGGCGGTGGTTTTGGCGCGATCATCGGCGGGGTGATCGCGCAGGCCTATGGGTGGCGCTGGGCGATGGCGGCAGTGGGGATGCCCGGCATTCTGCTCGCCATCTTCGTCCGGCTGGTGATGGTGGAACCCCGCCGCGGGCTTTCCGACCCCACACCAGCGTCCGCGCACCCTGTCGCCATGCCCACCATCCGCGAGGGATTTCGCAGTCTGGCGGCATCCCCGGCGGCGCTGCACCTCATTATCGCAGTGACGATTACATCGCTGGTTGGTTATGCCACGGCCAATTTCGGGCCCTCCTATCTGCAACGCTCCTTCGGGATGACGTTGACCCAGGTATCGCTCATCTATGCGCCGTCGGTGGCGTTGACGGGGGCGATTGGCGGCATCGTCGGCGGGCGCATCGCTGATCGGCTCGGGCGCAAATACGGGTTGCACATGCAGGCGTGGTTCGTGGCGGTGCTGAAGTTTGCCGCGCTTCCGTTCACGGTGATGTTCTACCTCACCTATGATCTGACGACGGGCTTCGCCGCGGTGATTGTCTCGTACCTGCTCGCATCAAGCTATCTTGGTCCCAGTTTTGCGCTGATCCAGGGGCTGGCACCCACCCGGATGCGTGCGGTGTGGGCAGCGATCACGCTGCTGGTGATCAATCTGATCGGCCTGGGCCTGGGGCCAAGCGTCACCGGTCTGCTGAGCGACCTGTACAAGCCGACCTTCGGGGCGGAATCGCTGCGGTACGCGCTGGTGAGCGCCAGTTTGCTGACGCCGTGGGCGATCTTTCATTATTGGCGGGCGGGCGTACTGTTGAAACGGATGGCCGCGGCAGGGTAGGCGGTGGGGGTAGGGCGCTGCCCTCAGATCGTCACGCCGCCATCGATCACGATTGTCTGCCCGGTCATGAACGCGCTTGCCTGGCTGGCGAGAAACACGACCGCGCCGGCAATCTCCTCCGGCTCACCGATGCGGCGGAGCGGGGTGGTGGCGTTGCGCGCCTTTACCGCCGCCTCATTCTCCCACAGCGCGCGGGCGAAATCGGTGCGGATCAGCCCCGGGGCGATGCAATTGACGCGCACGTTGAATGGCCCGAATTCATGCGCCAGATTGCGGGCAAGCTGCATGTCTGCAGCCTTGGATATCGCATAGGCGCCGATGAGGGCCGTGCCCCTGATCCCGCCAATCGACGAGATGATGATGATGCTGCCCGCCTGCCGATCGCGCATTTCGGGCGCGACCATGCTGATCAGCCAGTGATTTGAGATGATGTTGTTATCAAGGATCTTGCGAAACTGATCATCGGCAATCCCCTCCTGCGGCCCGTAATAGGGGTTGGAGGCGGCATTGCAGACCAGCACGTCCACCTTGCCAAAGGCAGCGCGCGTCTCATCCACCAGATGCTGCAGCCCCGCCTTGTCGGAGATATTGGCGGCAACCGCGATGGCTGTGCCCGCGCCGAACTTACCGTTGATTTCCGCCGCGACCACGTCGCACGCATCCTGCTTGCGGCTGGAAATGACCACCTTGGCGCCGTGTTCGGCCAGCTCCCACGCGCTCGCCTTGCCAATCCCGCGCGAGGAACCGGTGATGATGGCGACTTGGCCGGTCAGGTCGAATTGGCTCATGCTCATCCTCTCTACAACGTCACCCCAGCGAACGCTGGGGTCTCAAGCGGTGATGCGTTTCCTGGCCCCACAAAGAACCCCGCTTTCGCTGGGGTGACGTGTGGATCAGGCCCCCGCCATCTGCGCGAAGCCCCAGGCGGCATCGGCCAGCCGGTACACGCCTGCCGCCGATTTTTCGGCCTGCGCGCTGGACGCGGTGCCCTCAACGATCCGTTTCTTGATGCCCTGCACAATGCCCGTCAGCCGGAACAGGTTATAGGCAAAATACCAGTTGAGATCGGGCACACCGTCGCGCCCGGTTGCCGCGCAATAGCGTGCGACCATATCCTCGATCGTCGGAATGCCGGTTGCCGCGCCCGTATGCCCCATCACGCCGGAGCGCCCTTCAGGTGCGGTTACCCAGCTCATCAGGAAATAGCTGAAATCGGCCAGCGGATCGCCGAGCGTCGACAATTCCCAGTCGAGCAGCGCAATGACGCGCGGTTCGGTTTTGTGGAAAATCATGTTGTCGATGCGGAAATCGCCGTGAACCACGGAGGTACGCGTTTGTTCGGGTACGGTGCGGCCAAGATAGTCGATCAGTTTTTCGACCGTTTCCATATGCTCGGTCTCTGACGCACGATATTGCTTGGTCCAGCGCGCGACCTGACGCTCGAAATAGTTACCCGGGCGGCCATATTCGCCCAGTCCCGCCGCGATATGGTCCGTGTTGTGCAGCGCAGCCAGCGCATCGCACATGGCGTTATAGACACCCGCTCGCTCATCCGGCGCATAATCAGGTAAGGTGCCGTCCCACAGGTTGCGCCCGTCGGCGAAGCCCATGACGTAGAAATCGGTGCCCAGCACGTCGACGTCAGTGCACAGCCCATAAGGGCGCGCGACCGGGAAGCCGGTGGGATACAGCCCGGCGATGACGCGGTATTCGCGGTCCACCGCGTGCGCCGATGGCAGCAGCTTGCCGAACGGCTTGCGGCGGAGCACATATTCGCCCGATGGCGCGCTGATCTTGAAGGTCGGGTTGGATTGGCCGCCAGCGAATTTCGAATAGCGCAGCGGCGGCTGAAATCCTTCGACATTGGCCACCATCCACGTGGTCAGCTTCGCCTCGTCGAACCGGTCCTTTTCGGGCACGTCAATCGTCTGCGGGGCGGCATCGGCGATCGTCATCAGCTGAACTCGATCACCGAACGCACGGTATCGCCCGTCCGCAACTTGGCGAGTGCATCATTCACCCCCGCCAGCGTGATCCGTTCGGCGACCATCGAGTCGAGATCGAGCTTGCCGTCGAGATACAGCTGCACCAACCGCGGCAGATCAATGGGGAAACGCGTGGAGCCAAGCAGCGAGCCTTGCAGCTTCTTGCCCGTCAGGAAACTTGGCCCGGGGATGCTCACCATATTGCCCGGCGCGATCATGCCAAGGATGGTCGCGGTGCCGCCGCGCTTCAGCAGCGCCCAGGCAAGTTCGGCGGTGCTAGGCCGCCCGACCGCTTCGATGGCGTAGTCCACCCCACCACCGGTGAGTCCGGCGATTTTCTTCGCCAGATCAGGCTCCTCGGGTGAAAATCCGTGCGTTGCGCCCAGCCGCTCGGCCAGTGCGCGCTTGTCGGCGACCGGATCGATCGCGATGATCATTCCTGCGCCCGCAATCTTGGCAGCGTTGATCGCGGCAAGGCCAATTCCGCCACAGCCGATCACCGCCACCGTTTCCCCGGCGCGCAAGCGGCTGTCGTTGAAGATCGATCCCGCACCGGTAATCACCGCGCAGCCGAGCAGCGCGGCCCGATCAAGCGGCATCTCCTTGGCGATCGCGACACAGGCGTTTTCATGCACCAGCATCATCTCGGCATAGGCTGACAGGTTCAGGAACGGCGCAAGCGGGGTGCCATCCTGCAGGCTGATGCGCGGCGCCGCCCCCTTGGCGCGCTTGGTGGAAGGATCAACGCACAGCGAGGGCCGCCCGGTGACGCACATCTCGCAACTGCCGCAGAACACGGTGAAAAAGGTGATGACATGATCGCCCACCTTCAGCCGCGCGACATCGCTGCCCACCGCCTCCACGATCCCCGCCGCTTCATGCCCCGGCACCGTCGGCATGGGGTGGGGGAAGCTGCCATCAACGAAATGCAGGTCAGACCGGCAGACCCCGCACGCGACGGTGCGGATCAGCACCTCACGCGGGCCGGGATTGTCGACGCGGATATCCTCGATGACGAGGTCCGACTTGGGTTCGTACAGAACGGCTGCTTTCACCTAACTCCCTCTCCCTTTCAGGGAAGAGGGCCGGGGAGAGGGGCAGTGAGACTCGCTCAGCACGCCACCCAGCCCCGCCCCTCTCCCAACCAGTTCGGGGTAAATGTTACCCCGTAATATTTAGGCCATGCTGGGAGCATGGCCGACCCCGAACTCCCCTGAAGGGGAGAGGGCTTAAGTCAGCGCCGCACCATTTCCTTCGCAGCCACCGCTTCCGGCAGATCGGCATATTTTCCGAACTCGTTGCGAGCAATGGCGCGGTTGTGCACTTCGTCCGGGCCATCGGCAAAGCGCAGCGTGCGCATCGCTGCCCAGGCATGGGCCAGATGGAAATCGTCCGAAACGCCGCCGCCGCCATGCGCCTGAATGGCGTCGTCCAGAATCGACAGCGCCATGTTGGGGGCGGCCACCTTGATCATCGCGATTTCCTGCTGCGCGCTCTTGTTGCCGGCCTTGTCCATCATGTCGGCGGCCTTCAGGCACAGCAGGCGCGTCATCTCGATATCGATGCGCGCCTTGGCGATGCGCTGTTCCCAGATCGAGTGATCAGCGATGCGCTTGCCGAACGCGACGCGCGTCAGCAGGCGCTTGGCCATCGCCTCAATGGCGACTTCGGCCACGCCAATCGTGCGCATGCAGTGATGGATGCGGCCCGGCCCAAGCCGCCCTTGCGCGATTTCAAAGCCCCGACCTTCGCCCAGCAGTACATTTTCCACCGGCACGCGGACATTTTCCAGCACCACTTCGCCATGGCCATGCGGGGCATGATCATAGCCATAGACGCTGAGCATCCGCTTGATGGTGACGCCGGGGGTGTCCATCGGCACCAGGATCTGGCTCTGCTGGCTGTGGCGTGATCCCTCGGGGTTGGTCTTGCCCATCACGATCGCGATCTTGCAGCGCGGATCGCCCACGCCGGATGACCACCATTTCGTGCCGTTGATCACGTAATGATCACCGTCGCGCACCATCGCGGTTTCGATATTGGTGGCGTCCGAACTGGCAACGGCTGGTTCGGTCATCAGGAAGGCGGAGCGAATCTCGCCGTTCATCAATGGCTTCAGCCACTGTTCCTTATGTTCGCGGGTGCCGTACCGATGGAGCACTTCCATATTGCCGGTATCAGGTGCCGAGCAGTTGAAGCATTCGCTGGCCCAACCGACCTTGCCCATTTCCTCTGCACAAAGCGCATATTCGAGGTTGGTGAGCTGCGTGCCTTCGAATTCGAAACTGTCGTCGACATGGTGTTGCCCGGAATGCGGCGGCATGAAGAAATTCCACAGCCCGGCTTCCTTGGTTTTCGCCTTCATCTCCTCGATGACGGGGATCACCTTCCAGCGCTCACCCTCATGCGATTGCTGTTCATAGATGTGGTTGCGCGGGCGGATATGCTGGTCGATGAAACCCTTCACGCGGTCTCGGAAATAGGTCTCGCGTTCGCTCAGCGTGAAATCCATGGCACTCTCTCCAACGGCTTGGTTGCCTGTGGCTTAGACCGTACCGCGTTTTCGGTAAAGCCGCTCCGCATGCGCTTTTTCAGCTTTTCTTGCTTCTAAATGGTCGCTTTCGGCGCTGTGCAAAAAACACTGTATCTTCGAAAAGATGCTGATAAGCTCGGGTGATGGAGGGCATGGCGACAGTACAGAACGGCGCGGACGGAAGCACCAAGCGCTTCCGGGCGAAGCGCGACGCCATTCTTGCCGCCGCCGCCCAGGCAATCAACGAACAGAGCGCCAAGGGCATGACCTTTGCCGATGTCGCCCAGCGTGTCGGGCTGAACACGACCAGCGTGACCTATTATTTCAAGCGCAAGGAAGATCTGGCCGCTGCCTGCTTCGAATATACGCTTGAACAGCTGCAGATGATGCTGGCGGACGCGATGGCGCTGCCCACCCCGCAGCAACGCGTTGCGCGCTATCTGGCGCTCAACATGGATCGGCTGGCCCGCATTCAGCGCGGGGAGGCGACGTCATTCGCTGTCCTTTCCGATCTGCGCGCGATGGAGGAGCCGGTGCGCGGGCGGCTGATGGCGGGCTGGCGCGATGTGTTCCGCAAGACGCGTGCGTTGTGGGGCCCGGGTGAAACGCGCGCGCATACCGATCTGTTCGGCGCGCGCGCGCATGTGCTGCTGGAAAACACCTTCTGGCTGCCCGTGTGGCTCGTCCGCTATGATCCTGATCAGTTCGCCCGGGTCGAAGCGCGATTGATGGCGGTGTTCGCCACCGGGATCGCTGCCGATGGCGCCAATTGGAACCCTGACCTGATCGACCTGGACCGTGAT
>JBBQDD010000044.1:0-12763 GCA_038319335.1 Sphingomonadales bacterium | reverse complement strand
ATCGACCCGCGCGGTGCCTCGGCCATCAGGCGGTCCTGGCTCCACCCGATCAGCGGCGAGACGAGCAGCGACGCCAGCGACAGATCGTCCCCCGGCTGCAACACGAAGCGGATCGCGGCGAGCAAATCCTGTACCGACAGCGGCGCATTCAGCCGCAACCGGTCCACCCCGGCCACCGGCACGCCCTCAGTATAAAGCCGCGCGACGATGAGCGAGGCGAGGTCCCCGCGCCGCTTGACCAGGATCATCACATCCTCGGGCCGCAGCGCCCTGCCCTTGCTTTCCAGCATCAGCGGATCGGCGGGGTCGAGCCAGGCCTTTAGCTGGCGCGCGATCTGCTTGGCCATCTCGCGGGTGGCGTCCGACACCCATTCTTCCTCGTCCGCTTCGCTGCCCCCTGCCAGCGTCGGCGGCCATAGCGTCACAAGGCCGGGGCCGGCGACCTCACTGGCATGCGCTTCCAGGCCACCCACTTGCCCCAGATCAGGCGCACCAGCGCCGGAGATTGCCGCATCGACAAATTCAAGGATCGGCCTGGTCGAGCGGAAACTGTTGGTGAGCGACAGCTGGTTGAACGGCGTGGCCTCTGCCGCTGGATCCTCCAGCAGCGCATCGGCCTTTCGCTGAAACCGCCGCTCTGCCGCCGCGAATTGCAGCGGATCGGTGCCCTGAAAGCCGAAAATCGCCTGTTTATAATCGCCCACGACAAACAAGGTACGGGTCCGCTCACCATGCGCGCCCAGCCCGGCGAAAAACTCATCGGCAATCGCCTCGATGATCTGCCACTGGCGCATATTGGTGTCCTGCGCCTCGTCCACCAGGATATGCTCGGTGGTCTGGTCCAGCTTGTAGCGCACCCAGTCGCCAATGCCGGGCTGGCGCAGCAAATCGACGACATGGCCGATCAGATCATCGAAATCGACCGCGCCGATCCGCCGTTTGGCGCGCACATAGGCATCGGCGTAAACCCGCCCCGCCCCCAGCGCGGCGGACAGCAGATCGCCATATGCCGCGCGCTGCACCAGCCCCAGCAACAACGTGCAACGCTCGCCAAGCGCGGTGGCCAGCTCGGCATAGTCGAAATCTAAATCGAACAGTTTCTTTTGGTTTTTATATAGTTCGCCCTTGTCGGTGAACACCACCTTGCGCAGATCACCGAGCATCATCGCGCGCTGCGCAGGGGTTGCCTCCACCCAGCATTCGGCGACATCGGCCTGATTGCCGCCGGTCTTTGTGCCCCAGGCGCGATTGGCGGCGGCAATGCGGCTGACGGCGTCGACATCGAATTCGTCATCGCCGCACAGATCGGCAATCACATCGGCAATGTCCCCGGTCGGCAAATCAAGTGCGCGGCGGATGAGGGGAGCGATGCCGCTGGGCAATGCGGCCATGGCGGCCGGTGCGCGGGCGCAGGCGTGGAGGAATTCCTCCGCACCGCCCTCCCCCAACCGCAGGCTCAGCGTGCCGATGGCGTCGATGATGCCCAGCTGCCCCTGTGCTTCGGCATCGACCAGCACCCCGGCCAGCGTTTCGCGCAGCAGCACCGCTTCCTCGCGCGCCTCGATCGGGCGGAAACCGGGGGCGAGCCCGGCCTCGACCGGAAAGCTGGCAAGCAGCCCCTGGCTGAAGCCGTGGATCGTCTGGATGCGAATGCCGCCGCCCGGCGCATCGAGCAGCTTGGCAAACAAGGTGCGGGCACGCGCAATCGCCTGCGCGTCGAGATGTGCCTCGCCCAGCGCGAACAAATCCTTGCGCAGCACGGGTTCGGGCATCCGCACCCACGCCGCCAGCCGCGCGCTGATGCGCCCCGCCATTTCCGCCGCACCAGCCTTTGTAAACGTAAGGCACAGGATCGCCGCCGGATCAGTCCCGCGCAGCAACAGGCGGAACACGCGCGCCGCCAGCACCTGCGTCTTGCCCGTGCCCGCCGAGGCTGACAGCCATATGTGCGCGTCAGGCGCACTCGCCCGCGCCTGATTGCCCAGCAGGGTCGGCAGGTTGGCGGGGCTATCTGGCATCGCGGCCATACCATTCGTCGCGGCGCATCAACTGGTCGTAATCGGCATAGGGGGCGTATTCGGGGGCAAGCTTTGCGGTGAATGGTACGTCGCCGGTCAAAAACTCGCTCACGATCTTGGTGAAATGGTCAGCTGCGATCCCGGTGAAGTCAGCCGTCACAATGCGATCGCGCTTGCCCTCCGGGTCCACCGGCGTGATGACCTTGCCGAAACTGTCGCCACTGCGCGCCATCGACCAATATTCAAACGCCGCTGCGGTGCCGGACACGCCCGCAAACCCACCGCGCTCGGCGATCACGCCCAACAGCCCCAGCTGCAGGCTGTATCCCGCGCGCACTGCGGCGGTGGAGGGTGGCTTGCCGGTCTTGTAGTCCACGATCCCCAGCCCGCCGCCCGCCAGCCGGTCGATCCGGTCCGCCTTGCCGCGCAGCTCGACCCCGGCGATGGTGATCACCCCGTCCTCCTCCGCCTTGAGCACGATGCGGCCATCTTCGGCCTGGCGGTCCATTTCGGCGACGATCCAGTTGATCGCTTCGATCAACCGGGGCTGCCACAGCGCGCGCATCATCGGGTGGGTGCGAGTGTCACGTAACATCGCCATTGCCCGGTTGTGGAGCGTGTCAGGCGCGCAGCGATCTTCCTTTGCCCACGCCTCCAAAATGGTGTGGACCGCCGTGCCACGCCAGGCCGCACTCGGATCGGCATCGACGGTATCGAGCGCAGACAGCCCCAGCACGCGGCGTGCATAAAAGGCGTAAGGGTCAGCCTTTAGCCGGTCGACCTCCGTCACTGAAATGCGCTTCGGGCGAAGATCGGCGGGCACCACGGGCGCGGGCCGATCGGCGGGATCATAGCTCGCGGGCGTATCGAGCGTCGCTGCCCAGCCTTCCAGATCGCGCGCGCGGGGCAAGCCGCCTGACATCGCCTCCAGCCGCAGCCAGAAGCGCGACGGGATGGCCGGGGAGCGCGCATCACGACGGGCGCGCGTGATCAGCACCTCGGGCGCGCCGAGCGCTGCGGCCAGATCATGCGCGGCCAGCCCGATCCGGCGATCAAGCCCCGGCAGCCCCAATTCGGTGCGAATGCGCGGGGCAAGCCATGGGTCCGGCGCGGGCTGGCCGGGCCAAACGCCCTCGTTCAGTCCGCCCAGGATCATCAGATCGGCGGTCTGCAACCGTGCCTCGATCAGGCCATAGATTGCCAATCGGGGGTGGCCACCCTGCGGCGGGCGAACCGCCACATCGTCCATCAAGGCGCGCAGCAGCGGGGCCAGGCTTTGCGGATCGACCAAAGCGGGGCCAGCCGCCGCCTCCCCCTCAATATCGCTGAGCAACGCCGCCGCCGCGCGCCCCGCGACCCCGCTCCACAGGGCGTCGCCGCACAGCGCCTGCGCCGTTTCGCGCAGCGCAGCGATCAGTGCGTCGAGCGGCTGGGCACCTACTGCAAACACCCGCGCAACCGGCGCCAGCAAAGCGGCGGCTTGCGGCCACCACAGCGCCGCCGCCTGGCGAATTTGCGCGGTGCGCTTGTCCCCTTCCCGCAAATGCGCGGCAATCCCGTCCAGCCCCGTCACCGGGCGCGGGCCGCGCAGCGCGAGATCAAGCGCGCGCACCCCCTCCAGCCAGGCCAGCCGATCCTCTCCAAAGCGCACCAGCGGGTGCTTGAGCAGCGCCAGCAGCGCCAACGGGGCGAAATTCTGTGCGGCGGCCTCTGCCAGCACCGTCAGCAGCGTGCCCGATGGCAGGATGGACAGCGGCCGACCCGCGCTGTCGTCAATCGCGATTCCCCAGCGTGCGCAGTGCGCCACCACGCGTCGCGCCAGCGCCCGATCAGGCGTAACGAGTGCGGCGGTTTTGCCCGGCGTCTCCAGCACCTCGCGCAGGGCCAATGCAATCGCCTGCGCCTCTGCCGCCGGGGTCGCCAGTTCGGCGGCACGCACCCCGCTCAGCCGCCGGGCCTCGGCGGGCAGGGTAGTCCATTTGCCGGTGAAATCGGCAGGCGCCAGCGCGTTTGCCACCGCCCGGCCCCGCACCGCGCCCGCATCATGCCCCCCGCCCTCGCGCCAGGTCGCCACTTCGGTGCGGTTCACCCCCATCCGGTCGAGCAACAGCTTCAGCTGGAACTGCGGATGCGCCTCAATCGATCGGCGACGCTGGCCAGTGGCGGGATCACGCGGATGCGGCCCCAGCGCCTGCCATTCGGCATCGTCCATATCCATGGCAAGGCCGGGAAACACCACCATCCCCTGCGGCATATCGCTCACCACCCGCAGCAGCCGGGCGATCGCAGGAGCAGCAGTGGTAATGCCCGCTGCACACACAAAACCGGGCGGCGGCGCATGCTGCCAGCGCTGCCCCAATCGTTCGAGCAACCGCGATCGCCGTTCCGCCAGATCGATATGGCCGATCCGTTCCAGCTCCTGCGGCCAGCGATCAAGCGCCACGCCAAACATTTCCAGCGCGCGCGCCCAATGGTGGGAAAGCCCGTCCGCCATCTCCAGCTTGCGCAGCGCCAGCGGCGCCACCTCCTCAACCAGCATCTGATCAAGCGTGCGGGCCAGTTCGCCAGCCAGCCGTACCGCTTCGGCGGCGTCAACCGGTGCACCGGCGCGGGTGCGTTCCTCACTCACCAGCCGGGCCAGGATCAGCCGCCGGGCGAGCGGCGCAACGGCGGGGGCAACGGGCGCGGCATCATCGGCGGGGTCGATTGCCGCGCCTGCTGCCTCACCCCCTTCGGTATCGCCAATCGCGACCAGCCGGGGCAGCAACAGCCCGCCTCCGCTGGCCCGCACAAAGGCATCGGTAATCGTCCGTTTGGTGCGGTTGTTGGGCAGCAGCACCGTGCCCCGCGCCAGCACCATCGGATCACGCCCGAACCGCCGGATCAGCCCTGCCGCCAGCGCATCGGCAAAGGCCCGGTGCGCGGGGATCGTGAAAAGCTGAGGCCCGGCCCGGCTCGCCATCCGCGTCAGGCCGCCCGATCAGCCATCGGCCAGGATCGCCTCTGCCCTTGCAATCGCGCCCGGCGTGCCGACATCAAACCACAGCCCCTGGTGCGTAATGCCAAAAGCGCGACCAGCGGCAATCGCCCGGTCCCAGAAAATATTGGTTGAAAACGGCCCCTCCGGCCAATCCGCGATCAGCCGGGGCGACAGCATCTGCACGCCCGTCCACACAAAGGGCGCGAGCCGGGCGCGGCGGCGGCGGCCCGTAATCCGCCCCTGCGGATCAAGGTGGAAATCCCCCATCCCGCCATGGCAATGCGCACGCGCCAGCGGCACCATCAGCAGCAGCGCATCCATCCGGGCATCGTCCCACTGCGCCGCCAGCGCGCGGATCGAATCGATCGGGCCGTCCACCCATAAATTGTCGCTGTTCACGGTAACAAAGGGCTGGTCGCCAATCAGCGCGCGCGCCTGCACCAGCCCGCCACCGGTTTCCATCAACTGCGCGCGCTCATCGGAAAAAACGATGTCCAGGCCCTGCGGATCGCGCGCCAGATGCGCCTCAACCGCGTCGGCCAGATAATGGACGTTCACCACCGCACGGCGGATGCCCGCGCTGCGCAGCCGATCAAGCGCATGATCGAGCAGCGGTTTGCCCGCCACTTCGACCAGCGGCTTGGGGCGTGTATTCGTCAACGGGCGCATCCGCGTGCCAAGGCCCGCTGCCATCACCATCGCCGTTTGCGGCACCACGCCGCCGGGATCGGGGCGGATCGCCAGCTTGCGTACCTTGTTCATTGGCCGGCAATCACCATCGGATCGCCGCGATGCGAGGGCGGGATGTTGGCGGCAAACCATTCCGCGACCGGGGTGAGCGCGGGATGCGCCAGATCCTGTTCCAGATAGCGCCACACGCGCGGGCAGAGTGTGGGGTAACGCGGCTTGCCATCGCGCTGCCACAGCCGCGTAAAGATACCGACGATCTTGGCATTCCGCTGCGCGCCCAGCACATGGTACGCGGCATCGAAAGCAGCATCAGCGCCGGTCGCCGCCGCGTAATGCGCCAGCATCGCGCGCTCAATCTCAGGCTCCACATCGCGCCGCGCATCCTGCAGCAGCGAAACGAGATCATAGGCCGGGTGGCCCGCCAGCGCGTCCTGAAAGTCGAGCAGACCCAGCGCACCCCCGCCGATCAACATCAGGTTTTCGGCATGATAATCGCGCAGCACAGTTACTGGCACATCGGCGAGCGCCACATCGAACACTGCGTCCCACGCAGCGGTATAGCCCGCCTGATCAGCCTTAATCCCCACCGCCGGGCAATACCATTCGGTCAGCAGATTGGCTTCCCGGTGCAGCACGGCGCGATCATAGGGTGGCAGCGTGGATTGCGGCTGGCGGTGCAGCCCGATCAGGATGTCGACGGCGGCCCGGTACAGCGGCAATGCGCTGGCGGGATCGGCATCAATCGCCTCGCGCATGCGATCATCGCCAAAATCCTCGATCAGCACCAAGCCCTCTGCCATATCGGTCGCGTGGATGGCCGGGGCCGCAAAGCCGCGTTCATGCAGCCAGCGCGCAATCTCGATGAATGGGCCAGGGTCTTCATGCGGCGGCGGCGCATCCATCAGCACCGCACTACGCCCGGTATCCACGATGCGGAAATAGCGCCGGAACGATGCATCACCGGCCAGCAGCACAATCGCCGCGTCACCCCAGCCATGCGTTGCCAGAAAACCGCGTGCGGCGGGCGGGGGGATCATGTCAGCGGCCATCGTGCCTTCCATGGCAAGGGCACCCCGGCTGTCAAGCACCGCGCGCCACCGGGGGTGAATTCTAGCGTCAACGCCAGCGCGTGCGGCCAGAAACCGGGCGGCGCGCGCTCCGGCCATTCGACCAGCAGCACCGATTCCGACGCGGCCTCATCAAGCCCCAGTTCGTCCAGCTCCGCTGGATCATCGATTCGGTACAGATCGACATGCAGCACGGGCAGCGCCGTTTCGGGTGGGGCATAGGGTTGGACGATCGCAAAGCTGGGCGATGGTGCTTCGCCGGGCAGGCCAAGCGCGGCCAGCAGCCCGCGTGCAATGCTCGTCTTGCCCGCCCCCAGTGGCCCGGAAAGCGTGATGACGTCGCCCGGCCGCACGACGCTGGCGAGCGCTGCGCCGAACCGGTCGCTCGCGGCCGCATCGGCCAGGATCAGCGGCGTCACGCCGCCGCTTTCGGCAGGCGGGGCAGTGCCACGGTGATGACGGTGCCCTGCCCGCGTTCCGACACCAGATCGATTGTGCCGCCATGCGCCATCACAAATTGCCGGGCGAGCGGCAGGCCAAGCCCCAGCGCCCGTTCCCCACTGCGCGTCAGCCCCGGCTCGGCGAACCGGTCAAACGCGCGCGCAATCGCCTTTTCGCTCATGCCCCGGCCATTGTCCGATACCACGATCCGCGCCGACGCGGCGGTGCCATCAGCATGCAGCAGCACCCGCCCGCCCTCTGGCGTGCCGGAAATGGCGTGGCGCAATAGATTGTCGATCACTTGCGCCAGCCGCCGGGGATCGCCGGTGATCCGCCCGACAGAGGGTGCAACCTCCACCGCGAAATCAAGTTTGCGGCTTTTGACCAGCCCGGCCAGCTTTGCCGCAACATCGCGCGCCAGTTCGGCCAGATCAACCTCGCCCTGCTCGGCAGGCCCGCTGCCCGCATCATCCTGCGTCAGATCGAGCACATCATCGACCAGCCCGCCCAGCCGCTCCACCGATTCCATGATCGCGGCGACATAATCCACCGCCGTCGCAGGCAGTTCGCCCGCATAGCCGCCCTTCAGCATCTCGGCAAAACCGCTGATCGAGGTGAGCGGGGTGCGCAATTCATAGCTCATGTTCGCGACGAAATTGGTCTTTACCCGGTCGGCCGCCTCCAGCGCCTCGTTCCGGTCGCGCAGCGCGATCTCCATTTTGTGGCTGTCGGTGATGTCCAGCATCGTGAACAGCGCATTGCCATCGGGCAGCGGCACCGCCGCGAATTCGAAATGGCGGCCATCGGCAAATGCCAGGTTGCCGCCGCGCTGCAATCGCTCAACCGTGGCGGATCGGACCAGTTCGCTGATCAGCACCGCCTTGCCAGCACTCGCCAGCTTGGGTGCCGCCGCCTGCGCCAGCACGTCAACGCGCGGATGCTGGGCCAGAAACTCCTCTTCAAAGCCCAGGGTAAGGCGAAACCGGTTGTTCCACAGCTGCAACCGGCCATCGGCGGCGAAAACGCCCAGCGCCTCGAACAGATTGTCGAACGTCGCGGTGCGCACCCGCAGCAACGTGTCGCGCGCGCTGGCCAGCTGGATTTGTTCGGTGCGATCCTCAAATATCAGCAACAGCCCGCCATCGGGCAGCGGTTGGGCCACCACGCGCAGATGCACCCCACCCGGAATCAGCCAGCTTTCCTCGATCTGGCTGTCCGCTGCGGAAAACCAGTCGCGCCGTTCCGCCTTCCAGCCCGGGAAATCGCGCACTTCGGGCAGGCGATTGGCCTCCCGCATGCGTTCAAGCACCCGGTCAAACTCTGGTCGGTCAACCAACCATTCGCTGCGCATGGCGAAAATCCGCCGAAAAGGCTGGTTGCAGAACGCCAGCGTGCGATCTGCGGCGAACTGCACCACGCCTGCCGACAACCGGTCGAGCAGCGCGCGTTGCGCATCGCCAAAGCGCTTGATGCCCGATCGCGCCTGTTCCAGATCCTCGATATCAATGGCGAAACCGGCCACGCCGCCAGTGGGCAGCGGCACATCCACCACCCGCAGCATCCGGCGGGTGCCCTTGATCGTGGCGGGTACTGACTGGCTTTCGGGCCGCCCGGCATCGCGCGCCGCAACCGCACTCGCCAGCGGACCCCGCCCGCCGGTTTCCTCCACCAGCTCAAGCCCCCGGGCAATCACATCCTCCCCGTCGCGGCCCTCCACCGCATCGACATAGGCAGAATTCACCATCATCAGCCGCAAATCGGGCCCGCGATACCACATCGGCAGCGGCGCGGCCTCGATCAGCCCGGTCAGCGCCTCAAACGCATCGCGAAAACGCGCCGCTTCCCCGCCCAACCGAGCGATCTCCGCCTCACTCTCACTCGCATCAAACACCCAAAGCACCACCCCACCCGGCACCATCACATCACGGGCCGCGCGCTGTCCCCTGATCATCAGGGTACGGCGGGAGCCCTGCACCCGCACCGATTGCTGGAAATCCCGGCCTGATTTCTGCGCGGCATCAATCTGTATCGACAGCGCCGCAAAATCGCCGGGTTCAAGCCCGGAATCAGCGCGCGTCAAATCGGCCAGGTCGCGCGGCGGGGGGGAGAGGCCCAGCCAGTCAGCCAGCCGATCCGGCAGCGATATCCGGCCATCGGGACGCACGATCATCGACAGCGCAGGTGCCGATTCGAGCAGCGCCGACAGCCGGGCATTCTCCGCCAGCGCTGCCCTGCCGCCCGCGGCCGCGCGCAGGCCCGCGTAAAGCGCCCAGCATGCCGCCGCGATCAGCAAGGCCAGCACTGCGCCCGCCAGCATCATGGCAAGCGCCGATTGTCCAATCATCGCGCCCCCCGGGGGGCTGGCACAGGCGGCTGATTCATCCCCACGGCCTTAGAACGCAGCGCTCGCAAGGGGAAGCAGCGACACGTGCAATAAACCGCCGCGACACTGCAACGCGAAAGGGCCGCGCCCGTTTCCGAACGCGACCCCCGCTGCCTGCCCGGATGGGCATGACCTGTCTTGAGGCTGATTAAGCCTGAACTTTAGTACCGGTAGTGATCCGGCTTGAACGGGCCTTCCACGGGCACGCCGATATAATCCGCCTGCTTCTTGGTCAGCTGGGTCATCTTGACGCCCAGCTTTTCGAGGTGCAGCGCCGCGACCTTTTCGTCGAGGTGCTTTGGCAGGACGTACACGTCGTTATTGTACTGGCCCGGGTTGGTGAACAATTCGATCTGCGCCAACGTCTGGTTGGTGAAGCTCGCTGACATGACAAACGACGGATGGCCCGTTGCGTTCCCCAGATTCACCAAACGACCCTTGGAAAGGATAATTATCTGCTTGCCGTCCGGGAATTCGACCAGATCGACCTGCGGCTTCACCTCGGTCCACTTATAGTTGCTCAGCGCCGCAATCTGGATTTCCGAATCGAAATGGCCAATGTTGCAGACGATCGCCATAGGCTTCATCGCCGCCATGTGATCAGCGGTGATCACATCGGCATTGCCCGTCGCGGTGACGAAGATGTCCGAACGTGTAACGGCTTCTTCCATCGTCACGACTTCGAAACCCTCCATCGCCGCCTGCAGCGCGCAGATCGGATCGATTTCGGTCACCAGCACGCGCGCGCCGCCGTTGCGGAGTGACTGGGCCGAGCCCTTGCCCACGTCACCAAAGCCAGCGACCGTGGCAACCTTGCCGGCGAGCATCACGTCAGTCCCGCGACGGATCGCGTCGACCAGCGATTCCTTGCAGCCATACAGGTTATCGAACTTCGACTTGGTGACGCTGTCGTTCACGTTGATCGCGGGGAAAGGCAGCTCGCCCTTCTTGGCGATGGCATATAGGCGGTGAACGCCGGTCGTGGTTTCTTCCGACACGCCCTTGATGTTCTTGACGGTTTCCGTGAGATAGCCGGGCTTGGCCGCGATGAACGCCTTCACCGCGCGCTGCATCTCAACTTCTTCTTCATTCTCCGGCTCAGGGAACGAGTGACCGGCTTCGAGCTTCGCGCCCCACAGCGCAAACATCGTCGCGTCGCCGCCATCGTCGAGGATCATGTTGCAGGTTTCATCACCCCAATTGAAGATGTCGCCGACATAATCCCAATATTCCGCCAGGCTCTCACCCTTGATCGCGAACACGGGCACGCCCGTCGCGGCGATCGCTGCGGCAGCATGATCCTGCGTCGAATAGATATTGCAGGTCGCCCAGCGGACATGCGCGCCGAGCGCCGTCAGCGTTTCGATCAGCACGGCGGTTTGGATCGTCATGTGGAGCGACCCGGTGATGCGCGCGCCCTTGAGCGGCTGCGACGTGCCGAATTCCTCACGCAGCGCCATCAGGCCTGGCATTTCGGTTTCGGCGATGTTGATTTCCTTGCGGCCAAAATCAGCAAGGCTGATATCGGCGACAACATAATCGTTCTTTTCGAGGACGGTAGCCACTGACAGATCTCCAGCATGAACACGGGACGTGTATCGGGGGCGCCGGAATCGTCCGGCGACCATTGTTGCCCCCTACCCGCTGCGCGCCATGGGTGCAATCGAAACATAAAGATATCTTTATATGATTGAGAAAAACGTTCGGAGCTTGGATCGTCTTCCGCCAATCCGTGCCAGCGTTGCTATGCTCGCCCCGCCCCGCTCGCGAGCAATCGCGGATCGATTCCGGCCGCGCTGAACGCGCTGCTCCAGCGATCGTCGGGATCGGTATGATAGATCAGATCGGGGGTCGCTGCGGTGTTGAACCACCCATGCCGCGTCATTTCACCATCCAGCTGTCCCGGCCCCCAACCTGCATAGCCAAGCGCGACTGCCCAGCGCGATGGCCCGCGCCCCTCAGCAATAGCGCGCAGGATATCGATTGTGCCCGATAGCGACCAGCGGCCGGCAACGTCGATGGTATCTTGCCCACCCCAGTCGTTACTGTGCAGCACAAACCCGCGTCCCGGCTCCACTGGCCCCCCGAAATGCACCGGGGCATCGGGCGCGACACCAGTCGCGATTTCGAACTGGTCAAGAATTTCGTGCAATCCCAGATCGTCAATCTGCGCACCGATGCCGATACCCATCGCCCCCTGTGCATCGTGCGCGCAGATGGCGATCACCGCGTGATCGAATCGCGGGTCGCTCATGCCCGGCATCGCAAGCAGGAACTGGCCGGTTAGGTAAAGGGGATCGCTCATCCCGCCAGTTTAGACCCGGGTCTGTCCGCCGTCCAAAAAAAGCGGGCATTATTTGCTGCCCGGCGTGAATGGGCCGGACGATGATCGTCGGAACGGCGCGTGATTTATCCGTGAAACCTTATCAGGCGGCTTCAATCCCCCGGCATGATCTCCTAGAGGCTGTCGCCTGACGGTAATGTGAAGGAAAAGCCTTATGACGATCGCGGTAGGTGACAAGCTTCCCCAGGTAACCCTGACCAAGGTAACCGATGCCGGTCTTGAACCGATCGACACTGCCAGTTACTTCGCTGGCCGCAAGATCGCGCTGTTCTCGGTCCCCGGTGCGTTTACGCCGACCTGTTCGGCCAAGCATCTTCCCGGCTTCCTGGACAAGGCAGAAGCGTTCAAGGCCAAGGGTGTGGACGAGATCGCTTGTACCGCCGTCAATGATGCTTTCGTGCTCGGCGCATGGAGCAAGACGGCGGCGGCTGGCGATAGCGTGACGATGCTCGCCGATGGCAATGCCGATTTCGCCAAGGCGGTCGATTTGGTGTTCGACGGTTCGAAATTCGGCATGGGTACCCGCGGACAGCGCTTTTCAATGCTGGTCGAGGATGGCGTCGTCACCCAGCTCAACGTCGAGGGTCCGGGTGAGTTCAGGGTCAGTTCGGCTGAATATAGGCTCGATTCGATGTAATCGACGGCATCGCCGTTCGGTTGCGGAACATCATCCAGACGGCATCGTTGAAGCTGTCTACCTTGTTTTGATACTGAGGGATTTTGGCGATGAACGATGAGACAATTCAGGCTGCAACAACCAATGCGGCCAATGATGTGAGCAAGACCATTGCCGATTCGCTGCCGAAGGCAGCCGATCTGAAGCTCGAAGCGAAATCCTTC
>JBBQDD010000043.1:0-13030 GCA_038319335.1 Sphingomonadales bacterium | reverse complement strand
CTTGCACATGTGGTAGCTCAGGATCGCGCCCGACGAGACGACCAATGCGCCGGTGATGATCCTCGCGCTGTTGTGCAGCGTGCAGCCCCTCGCGGCTGCCGCCCTGCCCGAATAGCTGTTGAGCATCGACACCACCACCGGCATGTCCGCCCCGCCAATCGGGATGATCAGCAGGAAGCCAATGACGAATGCCAGCACGGTAACGGTCCAGAAAATCCAAGGTGCCTGATCCACGGTAAAGTACCCGATCAGCCCCAAAATCCCCGCCAGCAGCGCGATGTTGATGACATGGCGGCCCGGCAGCATGATCGGCTTGCCGCCCATATTGCCGTTCAATTTCAGGAAGGCGATGACGGAACCCGAAAAGGTGATTGCACCAATCGCGACGCCCAGGCCCATTTCAATGCGGCTTGGCACCAGGATCAGCCCGTCATCGCCCAGAATGTCGAAGGCCGCAGGGTTCAGATATGCAGCGACACCCACCAGCACGGCGGCCATGCCGACCAGCGAGTGAAAGGCGGCCACCAGCTGCGGCATATCCGTCATGGCGATGCGCCGCGCGGTAACCAGGCCGATCGCAGCACCAATGCCGATCGCGATCGCGATTTCGGGCAGGCTGGCGATCGAATGGACGAACAAGGTGGTCGCCACCGCCAGCGTCATGCCGATCATGCCATAGCGATTGCCCTCGCGGCTGCTCGCCGGGGACGAAAGCCCGCGCAGGGCCAGGATGAAGCAGACGCCAGCGACCAGATAGGCCAGGGCAACCCAGGGATTAACAGGTGCTGTGTGTTCCATCTTGTCTTACCCGCCCTTAGTTTCGTCGTGCCAGCGCAAGCTGGCAGCTTCCGGTGCTCGCGTCCGGCCTGAGCCGGACGAAACCCCGGCAGATACCGGGGTGACCGATTTCAATGTTTCGCCGCTGCTGGCCGTTCTTTTTTCTTGTACATCGCCAGCATGCGCGCGGTGACGGCAAAGCCGCCAAAGATGTTCACGCTGGCCAGCACCACCGCCAGCAGGCCGAGATATTTCGACGCCGCAGACCCCTCCGCCGCGCTCGCCACCAGCGCGCCGACGATGATGACGGATGAGATCGCGTTCGTCACCGCCATCAACGGCGTGTGGAGCGCGGGCGTGACCGACCAGACGACATAATAGCCCACAAAACAGGCCATCACGAAGATCGAGAGTGTGGAAACAAAGTCCATGATAATCCCCTTGATCAGCCAAGCAGCCGTGGATTGACGACGGCACCATCCTTGGTCAGCCGCACCGCATCGCCGATTTCTTCGTCGAGCACGGGCTTGCCGCTTTCCTTGTCCCAGAACGCGCTCAGGAAATTGAACAGGTTGCGGGAGAACAGCGCCGATGCATCCGCCGCGAGCCGCCCTGCCACGTTGCGGTGGCCGACAATCTTCACGCCGTGCACCGTCACGACTTCACCGGCGACCGCACCCTCAACATTGCCACCCGCTTCCACGGCGAGATCGACGATCACGCTGCCGGGCCGCATCGTCGCGATCTGCGCATCACTGATCAGCCGGGGGGCAGGCCGCCCGGGGATGAGCGCGGTGGTGATCACGATATCCTGCTTGGCGATATGCGCGGAAACCAGTTCGGCCTGGGCCGCCTGATATTCAGGGCTCATCTCGCCAGCATAGCCGCCCGCGCCTTCGCCCTCGATACCCTTCACATTTTCCACGAAAATCGGCTTGGCACCCAGCGACTGGATCTGTTCCTTGGTCGCGCTGCGCACATCGGTGGCGGAAACCTGCGCGCCCAGACGGCGTGCGGTGGCGATTGCCTGAAGGCCCGCCACGCCCACGCCCATCACGAAAACGCGCGCGGCAGAAACCGTGCCCGCCGCCGTCATCATCATCGGAAAGGCCCGGCCATATTCGGCAGCACCATCGAGCACCGCCTTGTACCCCGCCAGGTTCGACTGCGACGACAGGATATCCATCGATTGCGCACGGGTGATTCGCGGCATGAATTCCATCGCCAGCGCCTCGAATCCACCAGCGGCATAGGCGTCCACCCGCGCCCGCTCGCCAAAGGGATTCAGGCTGGCGACGATCCATGCGCCCGGCGCTGCACCCGAAAGGCTCGCCGGATCGGGGCCCTGCACGCCCAGCAGGATGTTGGCACCCGCCAGCGTGGCGGCACGATCGCCCAGCGTCGCCCCGGCATCGGCATATTGCGCATCGGCAATCGACGCGCCAGCACCAGCACCTGCTTCAACCGATACGGTTGCGCCTAAGGCGATGAATTTCTTGACGGTTTCGGGGGTTCCGGCGACGCGGCTTTCGCCGGCGGCCTGCTCTTTCAGCAGTGCGATCTTCACCGCCGGGTCAGCCCGCGATCAGCCAGACGACAAACCCGGCGAGCGCGAAGGATGCAACCGCACCCCATTTTAGCACGCCCATCACCTTGCCATAGGTTTGCTGCTGCGCCTTGATGTCGCCATTGCCGGTCATTTGCGATTACCCCCACAAGCACATGTATTGACCATAGCCCTTAACCGGGCCGCGTCTGCACCTCAAGCCCTGCGGGTAATGACATCTGGCCCCGCAAAATGGGGGGTCTGCGCCTTTAAGCCCCCCTTTACCCCCTGTCGTTAAGGTTACCGGCTGAAACAGGGTGGATTGGGGATGGCTTTATGACGCGCAATGGCCAGCGCCTGCTGATGTTGATCGATGACGAACCGGCCCAGCGTCGCCTGGTGGCGGCGCTTGCCGCGCGGGGCGGCTGGCGGTCTGTGTTCGCCTGTGACGGCGAAATGGCGATCGCCACGCTGGGCACACAGGATGGGATGCAGCTGGATGCGATCCTGCTCGATCATTGGGCAAGCGATGCGGATGCGACCGCGCTGATCACCGAACTGCGCCTGCGCCGCCCCTCGCTGCCCATCCTGATGCTGACCGCCAATGGCTCCGTTGCGCATGCCGTGGGGGCAATGCGCGCCGGGGCGACCGATTTTCTGGTAAAGCCGCTTGCGCCCGAACGGCTGCTCTGCGCGCTTGAGGCAGCTGTCGCCAGCACCACTGCGGGGGAACTGCGCCCGCTGACCGAAAAGATTCCGGCGCTGCTGGCGTTTGACGAGATTGTCGGCTCCGAACCGATGTTCCGGGCGGCCCTGGCCATCGCGGCCAAGGCGGCGCGCGCCCGCGTTGCGGTGCTGCTGGAGGGCGAAAGCGGCGTCGGCAAGGAAGTGGTGGCAGAGGCCATCCATGCCGCATCGCCCCGCGCGAAGAAACCGATGATCACGGTCAATTGCGGGGCCATTCCTGCCAATCTGGTCGAATCCGAATTGTTCGGGCATGAAAAGGGCGCATTCACCGGCGCGTTCGAGCGCAAGCTGGGCCGCTTCATGGAAGCCGATGGCGGCACCATTTTCCTCGACGAAGTGGGGGAAATGCCGCTGGAAGCGCAGGTAAAGCTGCTCCGCGTGCTGCAATCGGGCGAAATCCAGCCGATCGGCGCGCGCCACACCCGCGAAGTCGATGTCCGCATCATCGCCGCCACCAACAAGCGGCTGCTCGACGAAGTGGAGGCCGGGCGCTTCCGTGAAGACCTGTATTACCGGCTGAACGTGGTGCAGGTCACCATCCCCCCCTTGCGCGAACGCACCGGGGACATTCCAGCCCTTGCCCGCCATCTGCTCGCGCGGATTGCGCAGCAACCCGGGCTCCGTCCAATCGGCATTACCGATGATGCGTTGCAGCTGCTGGTCAACTATGACTGGCCGGGCAATGTCCGCCAGCTGCAGAACGCCCTGTTCCGCGCCGCTGTGCTGTGTGAGGCAAATGCGCTGACCCGCGCCGATTTCCCGCAGATCGCCGCACTCGGTGCCAAAAGGCTGGCCGGATCGACCACGACATCGGCAACCCCCGCCAGTGGCGGCGTCACGCTGTTCCGCCCCGATGGCAATATGCGCGCGCTCGAAGAGATCGAGGCCGATGTCATCCGCCTCGCCATCGGCCATTACCGTGGCCGCATGACGGAGGTCGCCCGCCGCCTGGGGATTGGCCGATCGACATTGTACCGCAAGCTGGGTGAACTGGGTATCGACAACGCCGCTGCCTGATCCGCCCCACGCACACGGCAGGCGTTCCACGCTTGCCGTTTGAGCATAGTCTGCTACGGCACATCGCCATAAATGTCGCCTCTGTGTCGGCGTCGCTGGCGGGTATTCCGGCGCTTTGGTGATCCTTGATCTGGGCATCAGTGCAACCCTTTGGCCATGCGCTGTGCAGATCAGCCACACCGCCGAAGCCAGGGCAATAATGGCTGGGGCTTCGGCACCCGGGGTGGTTCAAAGATGCGCCAGCGCATCAGCTCTTGATGATGTTTGCAGAAACATCATGGTATTTTTGCAATGAAGATTTCTGATCTCCGCGTGGCATTATTGAGCGGAAATTATAACTATACGCTCGATGGTGCCAACGTCACGCTCAACCGCCTGGTCGGCTTTCTTCTGTCTCAGGGGGCGGCGGTGCGAATCTATTCGCCGGTTGTCGACACCCCGGCATTTCCGGCAACGGGCGACCTGATCGGCGTGCCCGCCCTACCCATTCCGGGGCGCTCCGATTACCGGCTGGCGTACGGCATGGGCCGCAAATTGCGGCGCGACCTGGCCGATTTTGCACCGAACATCCTTCATATTTCCGCGCCAGAGGCGCTGGGCCATTGGGGCATATCCTATGCCCGCCGCCACGATATTCCAGTGATGGCGTCGGTCCACACCCGGTTCGACACCTATTTGCGCTACTATAAGCTCGGCTTCATGGAGCCGGTGCTGACCGGCATTCTGCGCCGTTTCTATCAGCGCTGCGACGCCATCGTCGCGCCGTCCCAGTCGATGAAGGACGTGCTCGTCAGCCAGAACATGAATGCTGATACCGGAATCTGGTCGAGCGGGGTTGACCATGATGTGTTCACCCCGGCCGCGCGTTCGATGGAATGGCGGCGGTCGCTGGGCATTGCCGATGACGACGTCGTCGTCGGATTCCTGGGCAGGCTGGTGCTGGAAAAGGGCATCGCCGTTTTCTGCGACACGATTGTTGAGCTCACCCGGCGCAATGCCAAGGTTCGCGTCCTCGTCGTGGGGGAAGGCCCGGCCGACAAATCATTTGCAGACCGGGTGCCGGACGCGATCTTTGTGGGCTTTCTGCGCGGGGCGGAGCTGTCTCGCGCGCTTGCGTCGATGGATATCTTCCTCAACCCCAGCGTCACCGAAACCTTTGGCATGGTCACGCTGGAGGCGATGTCGTGCGGGGTCACCGTGGTGGGGGCGGATGCGTCAGGCACGTCCAGCCTGATCACCGACGGCGTTGATGGCCGGCTGATCGCGGCGGGCGATGTGAACGGTTTTGCCGATGCGATCCAGGACTATGCCGCCAGCCCCGAAAAGCGCGCCGCCACCGGGGCTGCGGGCAGGCTTTCCGCGGCAAAATATGGCTGGGATGCCGTCAACGGTGCGCTCGCGGCCAATTATATCCGGATTATCGAGCGGCATCATGCCAGCAGGCCAAACCCCAGCCGATAGCGCGCCCCGTCTAGCGCCCTACATTTAGCGCCCTACATCAACCGCCGACCAGCGCCTGATCCTTGCCACCGCGCCACACGCGCAGCGCCTGCACCGTTTCCGCCACATCATGCACGCGCAAACATTGCACCCCTGCCTCTGCCCCCTTTAGCGCCAGCGCGATGCTGCCGCCCAGCCGCTCGCCCACCGGTGCCTCGTTCGACAGCGCGCCAATCATCCGCTTGCGGCTGGCACCCAGCATGATCGGGCAGCCAAGGCCGTGGAACATCGCCAGCCCGTTCAGCAGCGCCAGATTTTCGGCCAGCCCCTTGCCAAAGCCAATGCCGGGATCAACGATGATCCGTGCCGGGTCGATGCCCGCCGTCGTCACAGCGGCAACCCGCGCCTCAAGCCAGTCATAAACCTCTGTCAGCACATCGCCATATCCAGCGCCGCCATGCGGCCCCTTGGCGGGATCGGGGGAGTGCATCAGGATCACCGGGCAGCCCGCCTTGGCGACCACTTCAAGGGCGCGATCATCCCATAACAGCGCCGACACGTCGTTGATGATGTGGGCGCCCGCCGCAAGTGCCGCCTCCATCACGGCGGCTTTCCTGGTATCGACCGACACGATCGTGCCGCTTTTCACCAGTCGTTCGACCACGGGCAGCACACGAGCCACCTCGTCACCTTCCCATACTGCCGCTGCGCCGGGCCGGGTCGATTCGCCGCCCAGATCGATCAGGCTCGCGCCCCGGGCGGCCATGTCGAACCCGGCGTTGGCGGCCGCGACGGGATCATCCTGCAGCGCGCCGCCATCCGAAAAACTGTCGGGCGTCACGTTCAGGATGCCAGCGACATGCGGCTGATCGAACCGCAGCACACGCTCCCCCAGCACCAAAGGCGCGCGCGGGGCAGTGATGCGCGCGTGCAGCCGGACGGCGGGTTCGCTGGCTCCCAGTTGGCGCTCGAAATCAGCGATCGGCACCGTGCGGCGCTGCCTGCCCTCGATCACCTCATAGGCCGCGAACCACAGCATCCCGCCCGCCAGCCGCGCCACCTCCCCATCACGACCAACCGGCGTGTCGACGAACTGAACCGGGCGCAGGTGCATATGCGCTAGGGCTGGGTCGCGAGCAGATAGGTTTTGCGCAAGGCGTCGATCGGCATCAGGCCGTCCGGCGTGTCGTAATGCCAAAAGGTCCAGCCGTTGCACGCAGGCGCCCCCTGCAAGGTCGCGCCCAGCTTGTGGATCGAACCCACGGCACCGCAGACGCTTTCCAGGCTGCCATCGGCACGCACCAGCGCGCGGTGGCGGCGCTTGGCATCGCTCAGCACGCGGCCCGGCGTGAGATAGCTGTTTTCCACCAGCACACCGAACGCCACCTTCGGGGCGTTGCGCGGCGACTGCATCGTCACCAGCGCCGATTCATCCAGCGGCAGTGCAGCGGCAATCCGTTCCAGCGCCGCATCGCAATAGCCAAGATCGCGCTCGATGCCGATCCAGCGCCGCCCCAGCCGCTTGGCCACCGCCCCCGTCGTGCCGGTGCCGAAAAACGGATCGAGCACCACGTCGCCCGGCTTGGTGCAGGCCAGCAGGATGCGATAGATCAGCGCTTCGGGCTTTTGGGTCGGGTGCACCTTGGTGCCGCCCTTTTTCAGCCTTTCCTGCCCGCCGCACACCGGGAATTCCCAGTCGCTGCGCATCTGCAGTTCGTCATTCAGCGTCTTCATGCTGCGATAATTGAAGGTGTATCGCGCCTTTTCCCCCATCGACGCCCAGATCAATGTTTCATGCGCGTTGGTGAAGCGGGTGCCCTTGAAATTGGGCATGGGGTTTGATTTGCGCCAGATGATGTCGTTCAAAATCCAGAAGTTCAAATCCTGGATCGCCGAGCCCACTTTGAAGATATTGTGATAGCTGCCGATCACCCAGATCGTGCCATTGTCCTTCAGGATGCGCCGCGCTTCAGCCAGCCAGGCGCGGGTGAACTGATCATAGGCGCTCAGGCTGTCGAACTTGTCCCAGTCATCCGTAACAGCATCCACATGGCTGCCATCGGGGCGGCTCAGGTCACCGCCGAGTTGCAGGTTGTAGGGCGGATCGGCAAAGATCATGTCCACCGATTTGGCGGGCAGTGATCGCATGGCGGCGATGCAATCGCCCATGATGATCGAATCAAGCGGCAGATCGACATCGTCCACCAATACTGGAGCACGCCGCGCCCTGACCTTTTCCAAAACGCCCATTATCGCCATCCCCGCTTTGCTTGGCGCCTATCGGCACTCAACATGCCCTGCCCGTCAAGAAAACAATGGTTAACGATTCCAGTTAGTAAATGGTTAACGCGGCGGAACATTTTAGGACCGAAACGATATATTGAGTCCCCGCGTCGCGGCCATCGCAAGTAATGGTGGTGTGGCGCGAAAGACTCACTCCGCCAGTGACTGCACCAAAAGTGCGCGCGCCACCGGCGCGAACGACCTGCGGTGCAGCGGCGTCGGCCCCAATCGCGCCAGCGCATCCAGATGCACCGCCGCGCCATAGCCCTTGTTCGATGCCCAGCCGTAACCGGGATGCACCCGATCTGCCTCCACCATCATCGCATCGCGGGTTACCTTGGCGATGATCGATGCCGCCGAAATACACGGCTCTGTCGCATCGCCGCCAATGATCGCGCGGGACGGCCAGTGCCAGTTTGGGCAGCGGTTGCCGTCTACGAGCACCTCGCGCACCTCAACCCCCAGCGCCGCCACCGCGCGCTCCATCGCCATCATCGTTGCCCATAAGATGTTGAGCCGGTCGATCTCCTCCACGCTGGCAATGCCAATGCCCAGGGTGCACTGCGCCCTGATCTGCAGGGCCAGCGCCTCGCGCCGGGGCGCGCTCAATTTCTTGCTGTCGTCCAGCCCGGCAATCCCGCCACCGCAAAAAATTACTGCTTCCGCGACCACCGGCCCGGCCAGCGTCCCGCGCCCGGCCTCATCAACGCCAGAGATCATGCGCGGGGCAGGCGCCATGGCGGAAAGCGGCGATTTTCGTCGGCCTGATACAGGCAGATGTTGTTCCCCGCCGGATCGGTCAGCCGCGCCTCACGCCACAGCCATTCCTGTTCGACCGGAAGCTGGTGAAACACGATGCCCGCTGCCTGCAGCCGCATGATCTCTGCATCCAGATCGTCGCATTCGAAAAACATGGTTGGTGCGGCACCCGTTTCGACGGAGAGCGTCGCGCCGCCTGCCGCTTCGAACCGGGCATAATGGCGATCGTCGGTATCGACGATTTTCGTCAGCCCCAAGGTGCCGTAAAACTCTTCCGATCCAGCCCCGTTCGGCACCGTTACCTGGTTTAGCCGTATGCCGGGCCCCAGATCGAGGCGGACGTGTTGCTGCCCCATCGGGCCATGGCCCCCACCCAGACCGGGCGCGTCATGCAACGCGATCCTGGCAAACTGGCGCGCCCGCGCCATCGCTGCACGAACGGGATAGCCATAGGCCAGATAGGTCGCCAGCGCGCTCGCCAGCGTGCAGCCGGTGCCATGGGTGCTGCTGGTATCGATGCGCTCGCTCGTCCAGCGCGCGACTTCGCCTTCGGCAGTGATCAGCCGATCAATAATGACATCGCCGTCGCCATGCCCGCCCTTGGCCGCCAGATAGCATCCATGCACCACCACCGCCGCCTCGCCGCCCAGCGCCGCTAGTTCCGGGATGTTGGGCGTGACGACCGTGGCCAGCGCCATCAATCGGCCGAAAGCGGCGATGGTATCGGCATCGGCCAGCACCGATCCGCTCGTCGCGACCATGACGGGATCGAAGATGATGGGGAGCCCTGCCGCCACCATTTCCCTTCCCCGTCCGTCGCCGGGGCGGGAAGCATTGTTCAGATGATGCTCGAGCCAATCCGCCACCGCATGGGCAGTTTGCGCCGATCCCAGCATCCCGATCTTCACCGCATCCACGCCGATATCGTCCACCACCGACCGGATTTGCGCGATCACCATGTCGGTGGGCACGGGCATCGCTGCCTGCACCCCCAGCGTGTTCTGCGCCGTGATCGCGGTGATCGCCGTCATCGCGTGCCAGCCCAGCATCGTCACCGTCTTGATATCGGCCTGAATGCCCGCGCCGCCGCCTGAATCGGAACCGGCGATGATCAGGATTCGCGGCGTCACGACTGGAACGTGCGCGTGCTGCTCGCCGGGAATTTCTGCAGCGAGGCGCCGGTGCGGGTGGGGCGATCCATCAACTCGCCGCCGCAATTGGGGCAACGCTCATCCAGCGCATCGGCGCAGTCCGCGCAGAAAGTGCATTCGAACGAACAGATGAACGCGCCCGGCGCGTCAGCGGGCAGATCAGCCCCGCATTTTTCACAATCCGGGCGCATGTCCAGCATCGTCGTGGCCTTAGCCGCCCTGCACGTCGAAATCGACCGCGATGTTGCCGCGCGTGGCATTGGAATAGGGGCACACCGCATGCGCATCATGCACCAGCTTTTCCGCCGCCGCCTGATCAAGCTTTGGCAGCGTGACAACGTGCTTCACCGCGAGCATGAACCCCGGCCCGCCTTCATTGGGGCCAATCGAGACATGGCCTGTCACGGTGGACCCGCTCGCGTCGATCTTTTGCATGTTGGCGACATACATCATCGCGGATTGGAAACACGCGGCATAGCCCGCCGCGAACAATTGTTCGGGGTTGGTGCCCGAACCGCCCGGGCCACCCATCGACTTGGGTGTCACGGTATCAAGATCGAGTATGCCATCATCGCTGGCGACATGGCCCTGGCGGCCACCATGGGCAGTGGCGACGGCAGTGTAGAGCGTTTTCATCGGGCTTCTCCCTTGATGTTGATTGGCTTGCTATTGGCCTCGTGCGCGGTGCTTTGCATCACGCTGCCGCCTTTTGCACGGCATCGCAAATCCGGTCGACCAGGCGGTTTACCTGTGCGCGGTCATCCCCTTCCGCCATCACGCGGATCACCGGTTCGGTGCCTGATGGGCGGATGACGAGCCTGCCGCTGCCGTTCAGCTCGGCTTCCGCCTCCGCAATCACCGCCATCACGCTTTCCGCTTCCAGCGGCTTGCCCCCCGCAAAGCGGACATTCTTCAGCAATTGCGGCAGCGGTTCGAACCGGTGGAGGAATTCGCTGGCCGGTGCGCCTGCCGTCACCAGTTCGCCCAGCACCTGCAATGCAGCGACCAGCCCGTCGCCGGTCGTTGCGTAATCGGAAAGGATGATGTGGCCGGATTGCTCCCCGCCGACATTGATGCCTCGGTCGCGCATCGCCTCCAGCACATAACGATCGCCCACCTTGGTGCGCAGCATGCCGATGCCCTGCCCCGCCAGATGCCGTTCCAGCCCCAGGTTCGACATCACCGTCGTCACCAATGCGCCGCCCACCAGCTTGCCCTGCCGCGCCCAGCCACTGGCGATCACCGCCATCAGCTGATCACCATCAACCACCCGGCCCAGTTCATCGACCACGATCAGCCGGTCAGCATCCCCATCAAGCGCGATGCCCAAAGCCGCGCCGCTGGCGACGACGGTTTCACACAGCAGGTCGGGCGCGGTGGAGCCGACGCCCTTGTTGATGTTCTTGCCATTGGGCTCCACCCCGATCGCGACGACATCAGCGCCCAGTTCCCACAGCGCAGAGGGGGCGACCTGGTACGCCGCGCCATTGGCGCAATCGATCACGATCCGCATCCCGTCCAGCCGCAACTCGCTGGGGAAGGTGGATTTGGCGAAATGGATGTAGCGCCCCCGCGCATCCTCCACCCGGCGCGCACGGCCAATTTCGGCGGACGGGGCAAGCGCGATGTCGCCCTCGATCAGTGCCTCGATCGCCAGTTCATCGGCATCGGACAGCTTGTACCCATCCGGCCCGAACAATTTGATGCCGTTATCGAAATAGGGATTGTGGCTGGCTGAAATCATTACCCCCATGTCGGCGCGCATCGAATGCGTCAGCATCGCCACGGCGGGCGTGGGCATGGGGCCAACGAGCACCACATCCATGCCGACGCTGGTAAAGCCAGCCACCATCGCCGATTCGATCATATATCCCGACAGGCGGGTATCCTTGCCAATCACCACGCGGTGGCGGTGATCGCCCCGGCGGAAATGCGCGCCCGCCGCCATGCCGACCTTCATCGCCATCGCCGCCGTCATCGGCATTTGATTGGTCTTGCCGCGAATGCCATCAGTGCCGAAATATTTTCTTGCCATGCGCACCCGCCCCATTCGTTATGACGTTCAGGTGTAGCGCCGCCAGGAGAGATAATCGAGCATGTCGCAAGCAACCCGGATTTTACTCGCGCTGGTGGCCGGGCTGGCGCTGGGCATCGTGGCCGCCGGCCAGGGCTTTGCGCCTGTTGGCATCATCATCGCCCAGCCGATCGGCACTGCCTGGCTGAACGGGCTGCAGATGACGATCGTGCCGCTGGTCGTGTCGCTACTAGTGATCGGTATCGCCGCCACTGCCGATGCCGCGCGCGCGGGGCAATTGGCCACGCGCGCGATGATCGTGTTCATGGTGCTGCTATGGTCAGGCGCGATCCTGTCTGCGTTCCTCACCCCCTTTCTGCTTTCCGTCTGGCCGATCGATCCTGCCGCAGGGGCGGCGCTGAAGGCGTCGCTGCCCGATGTGAAGGCGGTGGGCGATGTGCCGCCGTTCGGCGATTTCCTGGCGGCCATCGTGCCGAGCAACCCGGTAACCGCGGCAGCGAACAACGCGTTCCTGCCGCTGATTGTGTTCACATTGGCGTTTGCGTTTGCGATCACCCGGCTCGCCAAGCCGCAGCGCGACCTGTTGGTCGGGTTTTTCCGTGCGTTGGCCGATGCGATGATCGTCGTGATCGGCTGGGTGCTGTGGCTGGGGCCGATCGGCGTTTTCGCGCTGGCGTTTCTGGTGGGTGCAAAGGCCGGCAGCGAAGCATTTGGCGCGCTGCTCCATTATGTGCTGATCGTCACCAGCGTCGGCACGGTGCTGTGGATCGCCTCCTTCTTTCTCGGCTCGATCGGCGGGCGGATATCGATCTTCAAATTTGCCCGCGCCACGGCAGCGGCGCAGGCGGTGGCGATCAGCACGCAATCATCGCTCGCCTCGCTGCCCGCCATGCTGCGCGGGGCAGAGCAGATCGGCGTGCACAGCCAGCATTCGGGCGTCATCCTGCCCCTGGCGGTCGCCATATTCCGCGCGACCGGCCCGGCGATGAACCTGGCCGTGGCCATCTATGTCGCGGTGCTGTTTGGCGTGCCGCTGACGTGGCAAAATCTCGCCGCAGGCGTGGCGGTAGCGTCCATCACCACATTGGGCGCGGTCAGCCTGCCCGGATCGATCAGCTTTGTCAGCTCGATTGCGCCGATCGCCGCCGCGATGGGCGTGCCGATCGCACCGCTGGGCCTGCTCGTCGCGATCGAGACATTCCCTGATATCATGCGCACGCTGGGCAATGTAACGATGGACCTGGCCGTCACCGCCACGCTGTCGGCACGCGGCGC
>JBBQDD010000042.1:0-13040 GCA_038319335.1 Sphingomonadales bacterium | reverse complement strand
TGGCAGCCCGCCTTCCCTGATTACCGGGCCGGCTTGCTCGCGCTCAGCGCAATCACCAGCCCGATCATGGCCAGCACCGCCCCTGCGGCGGGCAGTGGCGACCAGCGATAGCCCTCAAACAAGGTTGAAAGCAGCATCGCGATAACCGGCACGATGACGCTGGAATAGGCCGCCTTGGCCGTGCCGATGATCCGCAGCACGCCGAAATACAGCGTGAACGCCACCGCAGAGGCCACCACGCCCAGATACATCAGCCCGAACAGATAGCTGGGGCGCAGATCGATCACCGGCGGCCCGGTCAACGTCCAGGCGATCGATGCATCCACTGCAGCCCCGATCAGCATCGCTACCCCCAGCATCGGCACCATGGCATAACGCTTGGCCGTCTGCGTGCCCTGCAGGATATTGGCGGTCGATGCGGCAAGCACGCCCAACATGGTGATGCCAATCCCGATCAGCGATTCAGCCGGGCCGTTCGGGTCCACGCGCGCTTCATGCACGAACAGCAACGCGACGCCTGCCATCGCCACCGCCGATCCCAACAACAGTCGCGGCCCAAGCTGCTGGCCCAGGAAAATGCGCCCCAGCACGGCGTTGGGCACCAGCAGCAGCGCAAACACCACCGCCACCAGGCCAGAGGTGATGTGCTCTTCTGCCCGGTACACGAAATTGAAGTTCAGGCAGAATTGCAGCACCGCCAGCGCCGCCGCAAACGCCCAGCCGCGCGCATCCAGCGCAACCCGTTCCCCCCGATACGCGGCATAGCCAAGCATCGCCACGCCCGCGATCAGGAAGCGATAGGTAACCGACCAGCTGGGCGGCACCGTGCCCAGCTGATCGCGGATCACGATCCAGGTCGATCCCCAGATCAGCGTCACGATCGCAAACGGCACCAGCACAGCAAGCCGGTTGGATGGCCGATCAGCTGCCTGCCCGGTCGCCTCGGTCAAAGTGCGGCAATCGCATCGGCCAGCGGGCGGATATCATCGGCCCGGTGGTTCCACGACGTCACCAGCCGCGCCTCGCCCGGGCCCCAGTCATAAAAATCAAAACCCTTGGCGCGCAGCCCGGCGGCTTCGGCGGGGGTGACACGCAGGAACACCTCATTCGCCTGTACCGGGTGGATCAGCCGGTCACCCGCCGCCTGTGCCAGCAGGCTCGCCGCAGCGTTGGCGGCGCGGGCATTGCCCAGCCACAGATCATCATCGATCATCGCCAGAATCTGCGCGGCCAGGTATCGCCCTTTTGACAGCAGCATCCCCGCCCGTTTGCGGCGTTGCAGCGTGCCCTGCGCCAGGGTGACGTCGAAAAACACCAGCAGTTCCGCCGTCATCCCGCCATTTTTGATGAAGCCAAAGCTTAGCGCGTCGACACCGGCACGCCAGGTGAGATCAGCCGGGCTGCACCCCAGATGCGCCACCGCATTGGCAAAGCGCGCGCCATCCATATGCAGCCGCAGCCCGCGCGCGCGCGCCAGATCGCCGATCGCGGCGACTTCTGCCGGTGTGTAGACCAGTCCATACTCGGTCGCGTTGGTGATCGATATCGCGTGCGGCTGGGTGCGGTGGACGTCGTTCGGGATCAGATCGATCAGCGCGGTGATGCTCGCCGGGGTCAGCTTGGCCCCCTCCCCTTCCGCAATCCGCAATTTGGCGCCGTGGGTGTAGAATTCCGGCGCGCCGCATTCGTCATTCTGGAGATGGGCGTCCCGGTGGCAAATGATGCCCCCATAAGGCGGGCACATCGCCGCCAGCGCCAGGCAGTTCGCCGCCGTGCCCGATGGCAGCCAGAACGTGCTGACGGTCGTCTCGAACAACGCCGACACGCGGGCATCAAGCGCCTTGCTCCAGCCATCACCGTCATAGGCGGTGTCGAGCACATTGGCGTCGGTCAGGGCGGCCATGACTTGCGGGCATGCCGGGGCTGCATTGTCGGAGAAAAAGCGCATGGCCTGCCTTGGCGATACCGGCCCCCCGCCGTCAACCGCTAGTCGCCGCTATTGCCCGTCATCGGCCGGGGGATCGGGTGGATCATCACCAGGCGGTGGCCGATCACGCTCTGCACGCGGCGGCTGTCGGTCGATCGCGATGCTGCCGTCGCGGCCAAAACGCAGGTTGAGTCCGAACCCGCTGACATTGCCGTCAACGCCTGGACCGCCTTCAACAATGCCGCCCAGATCGATCTGCGGGTCGCTGCCATTATCACCCTCGCTGGCATAGATATCCACTTCTGGTGGCGCGGCGACGGCGTTCAGGCCCAGCGCACTCAGCATGAAATCGCGCCAGATACGCGCCGGAATGCCGCCACCGGACAGCCCGGGATTGGGCGAATTATCGTCATTGCCCACCCAAACACCGACCACCAGATCCTCCGCAAAGCCCAGGAACAGCGCGTCGCGATTGTCCTGGCTCGTCCCCGTCTTGCCATAAGCATCGACGGGCAGCGCGGCCTGCCGCCCGGTGCCGGTGGAGATTGATGCACGCAGCAGATCAAGCATATCCTCCCGCACGCGCCCGCCCAGCGACCGGGAACGATCCCCCAATGCCTCAATCCAGCTTTTCTCGGTCGGCTCGGTCAGGCCGTGGGGGCGGACCGGATAGCCATTGGCGGCCATCGCGGCATAGGCAGCGGTGAGTTCAAGCAGCGAGCTGCTGGCGGTGCCAAGCGCGATCGTGGCTTCATTGGGCAAATCGGTGGAAATCCCCAGGTCGCGCGCCGCCTTTATCACCGCGCGCACGCCCACTTTCTGCGTCAGCCGGGCAGCGGCGACGTTGCTGGACCGGGCAAAGGCCTGGCGCAGCGTGATCATCCCCTTGTACCGGCCATCGCTGTTCTTGGGGCTCCAATTGCCAATCGTGATCGGCGAATCATCAACCAGCGAATCGGGCGTCATGCCGCTGCGCAGCGCCGCCAGATAGACAAACAGCTTGAAGGCAGAGCCGGGCTGGCGGCGGGCCTGGGTGGCGCGGTTGAACGGGCTGTCGGCATAGGATTTGCCGCCCACCATCGCGACAATCCGCCCATCGGGCCGCATCGCGACTATCGCGACCTGCGCCTTGTTCAGCCCCGCGCGCCGCACGACCCGCTCGGCCATTTTCTGCAGCCGCGCATCCAGCGTCGTCGTCACCCGCGCCTCTGTGCTGATCGCGCCGGCCTGGTCGCGCGCGGCGGGCAGCACCCAGTCCGCAAAATAAGTGCCATCGGGCAGCTGCTTCACCTTGTCGGGCCGCAACCGGGCCGGGCGGACGTCTGCCGCTTCTGCCGCCTTCAGAAAGCCACCGCGCACCATCGCGCCGACAACCACGGCCTGCCGCGCACGCGCGCCGCTCAGGTTACCCGTTGGCGCCAGCCGCGACGGCGCCTTTACCAGCCCGGCCAGCATCGCTGCCTGGCCAATCGTCAGGCGATCGGGCGTCGTGCTGAAATAATGCTTCGCCGCCGCTGTCAGCCCGTACGCATTGTCGCCGAAATAGACGTTGGACAGATAGCGCGACAGGATTTCGTTCTTGGTCAGCCATGCCTCCAGCCACAGCGCGATCATCGCCTCGCGAATCTTGCGCCCGGCGGTGCGATCTGAATCGAGGAACGCATTCTTGGCGAGTTGCTGCGTAATCGTGCTGCCGCCTTCGCGCAGGCCGCCTGCCGCGACATTGCGGAACATCGCCCGGCTGATCCCCCAGGGGTCGATGCCCCAATGCGACGCAAAGCGGCGGTCCTCCACCGCGATGAACGCGTTGGTGACGTGCGCGGGCAGCTTTTCGGCATTCACGGGCTTGCCAATCGTCGCCCCGCGCCGGGCGATCGGCGTGCCGTTCGATGCCAGCAGGGTGATGCTGGGCGGGGTCGGCGGTTGGAGCGATTTCGACAGCGGTGCCGTCAGCGCGAGCCACCCCACCGCCAGCACGAACAAAACAACTGCCGCCGCCGCCGCGCGAATGCCCCAGCGCCACCGGCCGGGGCGATAGGCGACGGGCAGGTTGGTGGAATAGCCGCGCTTGCCCGAACCGGCATCCGCGTCGTCCTCATCCCAATCCTCCTCCCACTCCTCGTCATCCCATTCCGCATCATCCGCTTCAGCTTCGGGATCGGGCGCACGGCGATAGCGATCATGCGCGGCACCGGGCGGCGGCATGCCATCCGTCAGGTCAAGCGGTGGCTCTGCGGCGCGCGGCCAGCGCCCGGGCGGCGTGCGATCATAAGGGCCTGCGGGCATCGCGATCATCCAGATGGCCGATTGATCGGCCAATCACTGTGTTAGCGAAATAGAACAGTGACTGCAAGCAGGCGCAACCCGCTGAAGAAACTGCCGGACTAGACGCCAGACTGGACGCCAGACTAGATGGGGCCGCACGGCGCATCGTGATTGCCTAGCAGGTCCGCAAGGATCACGAAACACGCGGTACAATACGGGGCCAATGCGCCCGGTGCATTGGGGGGCAAGTGCGCGTCACGATCAAGGATGTGTCCCGCGAGGCAGGCGTTTCGATCAAGACGGTCTCCCGCGTGCTGAACAATGAAAAATATGTCGGCGGCGAAACCCGGGCGCGCGTGGCCGAAGTGGTGGCGCGGCTGAATTTTCGCCCCAATGTCGCCGCGCGCTCGCTTGCCGGGCGGCGATCGTTCCAGATCGCGCTGATCTGCGACAATCCATCGCCCTATTATGTCTATGAAATGCAATCGGGAATCCGCGATCGGTGCGAGGCGGCCGGCGTGCGGATGATTGCCCAGCCCTATGATCGCGGATCGGACCGGCTGCTAGATGAGATTGAGAGCCTGGTGGAGGCAACCCAGATCGACGGGCTGATCCTGACCCCGCCGGTGACCGATCATCCTGCCGTGCTCGAGCTGCTGGCCCGGCGCGGCGTGCGGTTTGTGCGGGTGTCGCCGGGCTCGCAGTTCGATCTGTCGCCATCGACCTTTATCGACAATCGCGCGGCGGCTGCCACCATGACCCGCCACCTGCTGAGCCTTGGCCATACAAGGATTGGGTTCATCGCGGGCGACCCCGGCTTTGCGACCAGCGGCCAGCGCACCGATGGCTATCGCGACGCGCTGCTGGGTGCGGGCCTGGCCATTGACGACGCCCTGATCCGCAGCGGCAATTACGACTTCGCCTCCGGCGCGCGCGAGGCAGAGATACTGCTGGCCCTGCCCGACGCCCCCACCGCGATTTTCGCGGCGAGCGACGACATGGCGGCCGGCGTGCTCACCGTCGCGCACCGGCTGGGGTTGAGCGTACCCGGCGCGCTATCCGTGGCGGGTTTCGACGATACCGCGCTCGCCCGCTACGTATGGCCCCCCCTCACCACCATCCGCCAACCCACCCGCGACATGGCACACGCAGCGGCTGATTTGCTACTCAACGAGAACGACGGCCCGCCCGAGCGACGCGAGATTGCGCATGAGCTTGTGGTGCGGGAGTCGACGGGGATGGTTGGGGGATAGTGTTGAGGCGGTAACGGGCGGTTATGGGAATTAGGTGCCGTTCGCGAGGATAGCCGACAATAGCCTGTGACGGCGGCACCAGACGTCCATTCAGCTGGGTCGCCATCCATATTGAGCGCGCCGTTGCTCTGGCGCACGAAGCCGATCCGCGTCGGGCTGTGCAGATCAAGAAAACTGTGCCTTCTTCTCCACAGTTCCATTGGTGTAGGGAAAGATTGATCATGAGCGACACGCCGTTGGGCATGGACTTTGACACAATGAACGAGGCCGACGTTCGCGAGATCATCGTTCGTCCTTTACTGCATCGGCTCGGCTATCGGCACGGGACAGAAGCGAACATCCGCACCGAGGTCAGCCTGCGTTATGGCTATGCCTTTCTCGGCCGAAAGCGGCCCGGAAAGGACGCGGAACTGCGCGGTCGCGCCGACTATATCTGCGAAGTCATTTCCTACGGTCGATGGGTAGTGGAGGTAAAGGCTCCCAACGAGCCGCTCGATCGCGACGCAGTGGAGCAGGCGCACAGCTATTCAGCCCATCCCGATATTAACGCCAGTTACTTTCTGCTCTCAAATGGACGCGAATTCGCGCTCTACCAGACCGGTAGTCTCGATCAGCCGGCTCTCTCGTGGAACTTTGCGGATTTCGAACAGAATATCGTTGGCTTGCACAACGTCGTCGGACCCGACGCGATAAGGAAACGAGCGGCCGTGTTCGCGGTCGATCCGGCAAAACCCATGGGGAAAGGCGTCGCCTCGAGCGTGACCATCATTGGCGGCGAAGTCATATTCGAAGAGCACGCGATAAACACACCGCTAGTGCCCAGGGATATGATAGAAGGTCTTCGCCTATCAGTGACCGGCGCGTTTGTCAGGCGGGCCGATGATGGTCGTCTTCACGCCTTCGTAAAGACGGCGAACGCCTCTCCGATGATGGGTCCGATCGGCGACATGGCGGGTGCGCAGGACGAGTATGATTTTTTCTGCGCCGACGAGTATCTGTCAACCGATCCCGAAAAGCCGTCGATCTTCCAGAATATTTATGAGAAGCACATCGCGCCCGGCACTCCGGTCAGCGGGCCGCTAGGGACGCAGCCGATGCCCTTTGGCTTCTTTCTCAAGGCCTATACCGAGGCGGTTGGTTTCGTGCAGGGCGAGTATTTTCGCGGCACCATGAGGATTGAATATGACTTGACTGTGGAGGGGCTGCACGGACAGGTCCGAGCCATGTTCGAGCAGATGATTGGCCCTATCCCTCCGCAATCGCAGTTTTCGGGGATGGGTCGATATGAGATTCGTTTCGGCTGAGAGGCGCTGACCCAGCCCGCTCGACCGGGGAACTCAGAATCAATAGCAACCCGCAACTTCAGCCCAACCGCGCCCACCCCCTCACCCAATCACAAACACCGCCGCCAGCCCGGCCAGCGCCAGCGCCGCCAGCGTTGCCACGCCGATCACCAGCAGCGGTTTTGGACCGGCTTCCAGCAATTGCCGCATGGGCGATCGGATGGCGGTGGCCGTTACCGCAGCGGCCAGCGCGGCGGTGGCGAGTTTTTCTGCGCCGGTCGCCACAATCGGCGGGATGATGCCCAGCGAGTGCACGCCTGCCACCACAAAGAACCCGACGACGAACCAGGGCACGCCCGGGCCCTTTGTCTTGCCGCCCTCACCCGGCAAAAACAGCACCACCACCGCCAGCACCGGGGCGAGCAGCGCGACGCGGGTGAGCTTTACGATGGCGGCGATGTCGCCCGCGCCCGGTGAAAAAGCATAGCCCGCGCCCAGCGTCTGCGCGACATCATGGATCGCGGCACCCAGCATGAACCCGGCCTGCAAATCGGTGAGCATCATGGCGTGCGCCAGGATGGGATAGAGCACCATCGCCGCCGCGCTCATCGCCGAAATGCCGACCAGCACGATCGTCAGCTGCGCCTGGCTGGCGCGCCTTTCGCCCAATGTCGTCGCCAGCGCCAGCGCGGCAGACGCGCCGCAAATCGCCACCGCACCGCCCGCCAGCACGCCAAACGCGCTGTCAAAACCAAAACGCCGCGCCGCGAGCACGCCAATGCCGATCACCGCCGCCACAATTACCACCACCGCGATCAGCGCCACCGGCCCCAGCGCCAATATCTGCCCAAAGGTGACGCGCACGCCCACCAGCACGATGCCCCAGCGCAGCAGCGACCGCGCGGCAAAGGCCAGCCCGTCATGCAGCCGCGCATCCGCACTCAGGAAATTCAGCGCCAGCCCGATCAGCAGCGCCATCAGCGTCAACGGCGCGCCGTAATGATCGGAGATGAACCCCGCCGACAACGTGCCCGCCGCGACCACCGCCAGCCCGGGGAAAAGCCCACGCCAGGTCGATTTCGGCGAAGGCTCGATATCGCCATACAGATCGGCAGCCATCGGCAGCGGGCGTTTCGCCGGTTTTGCTTGCGTCGTCGCCATCCCCCCGCCTTTTATCGCGATTACAGCACAGGGCTAGCCGAAGCCGGACCGATATGACAACGTTATCTGAAACGGCGACAGATCAACGAATGCCGAGGGAGAGCGATGATGTCAGGCAAAAGCGGTGCCACGCGCTGGGTGATCGTCGCGATGGTGTTTTTCGCCATCATGCTCAACTATGTCGATCGCCAGATCCTGGCCCTGTTGAAGCCCACGCTGGAATCCGAGTTCAAATGGTCGGATCAGGATTATGCCAACATGGTTTCCGCCTTCCAGTTCTCGGCGGCGGTGGCATTTCTGGGGACGGGCTGGTTCATTGATCGGGTCGGGCTGAGGATCGGCTTTGCGCTGGGCGTGGCGGTGTGGAGCATCGCGGGCATGGCGCATGCCTTTGCGACCGGGGTGATCGGCTTTGTGGTGGCACGCGTGGTGCTGGGCGCAGCGGAATCGATCGGCACCCCGGCGGCGGTGAAATCAGCGGCGACCTATTTCACGCAAAAGGAACGCTCAATCGCGTTGGGGGTGGGCAACACCGCCCCCAATATTGGCGCCATCGTGACGCCGTTGCTGATCCCGTTGATTGCGGTGGCGCTGGGCTGGCGCGCGGCTTTCCTGATTGCCGGCGGGCTGGGGCTCGTCTGGGTGGCGGTGTGGTTTGCGGTGCGCGTGCAACCCGTGGCGATCGAGGGCGAGCAACCCGCGCCAATCGCCTGGACGACATTGCTGCGCGATCGCAAGACGCTGGCGCTGGCGATCGCCAAGGTGCTGTCTGATCAAGTGTGGTTCTTCATGCTCAGCTGGCTGCCCGATCTGTTTCACCGGCTGTTCGGGCTGCCGCAGGGGACGATCGGGCTGCCGGTTGCCCTTGTCTATGTGTTTGCCGCGCTGGGCGCGCTGACCGGGGGCTGGCTGCCGACCTGGCTGATGGCACGGGGCTGGAGCGTCAACCGCGCCCGCAAGACGACGCTGCTGATCTATGCCGTGCTGATCCTGCCCGTCACGCTGGTGCTGTTCGTATCCAGCCCGTGGAGTGCGGCACTGCTGCTGGGGCTGGGCCTGTTCGCGCATCAGGGGTTTTCGACCAATTTGTTCGGGCTGGCGACGGATGTTTTCCCGGCGCGCGCGGTGGGCTCCGTGATCGGGATGGCGGCATTTTGCGGTAATATGTGGTCGATCGGGCTGATCCAGCTGGCCGCGTTTTCGCTGTCACGCGGTTGGGGATATGGCCCGCTGCTCGCGATTTGCTCGGGCAGCTATCTGCTCGCCCTGCTGTTCATCCACCTGCTGATCCCCAGGATCGTCGCGGTGGATGAAAGCGAGCGCGGCGACGGGATGGCAATGGCGCACTGATCTGCCCCAAGAAAGTCCACCACAGAGGGATTGACGGATCAGTTAGCACTTGCTAACACATCCTCATGACGACGCCCTTCCTCCTGTCGAGCGAGCTCGATCCACCCGCCAAGCGCGCCATCGTGGCGACCGCGCTGCGCCTGTTCGCCACGCACGGGGTGGACGGGGTGAACATCCGCGATATTGCCGCGCAGGCCGGGTTCACCAATCCGGCGCTGTTCCGCCATTTCGCCAGCAAGGAGGCCCTGGCACAGGCGCTGTTCGATCGCTGCTATGCCGCGCTGGGTGCGGTGTTGACGATGAACCCCGGCGAGCCACTCCAGGCCCGGCTGAGCGCCTGTGTGGTGCTGATCGAGGCAGCACCGGAGGCGGTGCATTATATGCTGGAAAACCTGCGGCGATACTGGGACGGCCTGCCCGAGGCACAGCGCGAGATGCCGCTGCCCGTGCGGATGCGCCAGCTGGTGGAGGCCGAACAAGCCGCTGGCCGCATCGCCGCCGCTATCGACCCCCGGCTCGCCACCATCGTGCTGCTGGGCACGCTGGGCCAGGTCGCCCGGCTGGCGCATTTCGGTGATTTGCCCGGACCAGCCGAAGATTTCGCAAATACCCTTTGGACCGTTGTTTTTCGTGGAATGGAGAATTGAAATCATGTCTAGTACGTTAGCAGATGCTCACTCACTCAACGGCGCTTGGGCGCTGATTGGCCCTACGGGCGTAACCGGTCGGATGATCCTGGAACGCGCGCTGGCAATCGGCCACCGGCCCCATCTGATCGGGCGGGATGCGGCCAAACTCGCCGCGCTGGCCGAACCGGCTGGGCTGCGCTGGTCAGCGGTTGATCTGCAGGATCAGGCCGCAATGGTGACAGCGCTCGCCGGGAAACGCCTGGTGTTGAACGCGGCCGGGCCATTTGCCGTCACCGCCCCGCCCGTGATCGCCGCAGCGCTGGCGGCGGGGATCGACTATCTCGACCTGAATGGTGAGTTGCTGGCGCTGGAGGCGCTGTTTGCCCGTGACGGGGATGCCAGGGCCAGGGGCGTCGCGCTGATTGGCGGGGCAGGGTTTGGCATTGCCGCCAGTGACGGGCTGGCCGTGCAGGTTCGCGACCAGCTGGGCGGAGTCGACTGGATGCGCGTGGCGGTTGCCGCTGACTCAGGCTTTGGCTCGCCCGGCGTTGCCGAAAGCACGGTATCGGTGATCGCCGCAGGCGGGCATGAAGTGCGAAAGGGCAGGATCGCTCGGGCCCGGCTGGCCCGCAAACGCTGGGCAGAGCGCACCCCTTCCGGCGCCACCCTGGCCTTTGCCAGCGCGCCCTTGGCCGATCTGGCCGCCATCCGCCGCGCCGCCGGGGTGCGATCTGCGATTGCCGGGGTGCCGATGGCCGGGGGCCAGGCGCGCATCCTGTCGATCATCGCCCCGCTCCTCCCCAGCCTGTTGAAGATTGGCCCTGTTCGCCGCGCGATGGCCAATGCAGGCGGCCATGCCGGGGCCGCACGCACCGATTATCACTCGCGCGTCTGGATCACCGCGGGGCGCGGCAAGCAGCGGCTGACAGCGCGGCTCGAAGCGGGTGAGGGCTTTGCCTGCACCGTCGACATTGCGATGGCCGCCGTGGAGTCCGTGCTCGCCAACCGGCCCGCATCCGGCGCGCACAGCCCCGCCACCGCATTCGGCGCCGATTTCATCACCCGGGTGCCGGGCATTGCGATCACCATCGACGCCACCTGAAAAAAAAGAACCCGGCCGGATTGCGCCGGCCGGGTTCCTCCCCCTGTAACAGGATAAGCGCCGATCAGATCAGAAGTTGACCCGGCCGGTGACGCCGAAATAACGATCGGCATCGCGCGGGATTTGATAGAGATAGGCCTGGCCTGGCCCGCCATTGGCAATCGTTGCGGCAAAGCTCTGATCGAGCAGGTTGCGCACCTGGAAGGTCAGCCGGAACTTGTCGTCATTGGTGGCAATCGCTGCGGACAGGTTGATCAGGCCATATCCCGCAATCGTCCCCAGCCGCCGCTGCACGGCATCCGCTGCGAACAGCGACAGTTGCGAGCTTTGGTAGGATCCCTGCGCGCCCAGATACACATCGACCGAACCGCCGGTGCGGATGCGGTAATCGGCGCTCAAATTGCCCTTGAACTTCGGTGCAAAGCCAAGCGGCGTGCCCGCCGGCACCACAGCGGCGCCCAACGGTGCGCGGAACGCATCGACATGGGCATCGGTATAGGCAAAGCCGCCGCTGAAGTTCAGATCAGGAATGGGGCGGAAGCTGGCGTCAACTTCCACGCCGCGCGTCGATACCCGGCCGGCATTGGTGAAGCGGGTAACAACAACGCCCGCCACCAGATCGGGATTATTCGCCTGGAAATTGTCATATCGGGCATAAAATCCCGCGATGTTGATGATCAGTCGACCGTCCAGGAAGGTGTTCTTCAGGCCGACTTCATAGGCGTTCGACGTTTCCGGCGCGATCACGTTCGTGCCGTTCTTCGACAGGTTGAAGAACACGTTATACGCCGGCCCCTTATACCCGCGCGAATAGGTGAAATAGGCGATGTTGTTATCCGTAAGGTCCGCCTGAATCCCCGCCTTGCCCGAAAAATTGGTTGCGCTGGTGTTGGCGGTGAACGGAATGCCATTGGTGGCCGTGACCACGCCGTTCACGCCGGGCGAGTTGAACACGCCCTGATCGAAATTGGGGTTGATGCCCCCCGTCCCCACCGGCACGCCGCCTGCAACGTCCAGATTGCGGCTGACGCGCGAATGGAACACGCTCAGGTGATCGGAGGTGAAGCGCAGGCCGCCGATCAGCCGAACCCAGCTGGCGACGTTCAACGTTCCCTGGCCGAACAGCGCGACGTTATCGAACGTCGATCCGAAATTGGCGGTGCCCGACGGGAAGGTCGACGGTGCCGCCAGCGGGCTGGTGCACGGCGTCAGCACGCCCGCAGGGATGATCGCCCCGACAGCGGCTGCGCACCGGGTGACGTCACGCGTGAACGTGCGTTCGGAAACCGCATTCGAATAGAAACCGCCGATCACATAGTCGAACAACTGCTTGCCCGGCGATGTCAGGCGCAGTTCCTGCGTGACGGTGCGGCCGGTTTGCGGGCCGAAATCATGCAGCTGGTTGAACCCGATATAGGCCATAGGCAGCCAGTCACCGTCGCGAATTTCGGTGTTTTTCCAGTCACGATAGGACGTGATCGATGTGACGGTGTGATCCGCCACCGCATAATCGGCCTGAAGCGAAAAGCCATAGCCCGTTTCACGCGTTGCGGTGACCAGGTTCTGGGCAATCGAGCGGGTTTCGTCGCCGCGCGGGGTAGGCAGCGCCTGGCTTGATGCATTGGTGGTGGTCGCGCCGGTGGCCGTGATGATCGGCGGCGTGCCAACGACTGGGGCACAGCAATCATCATTGTTGCGGTGATAATCAGCGATGAAATTCAGCGTCAGATCAGGCGTCGGCTCCGCTTCGACCTGCAGGCGGAAGCCATAATGCTCCCACCCGTTGACGACGCGGTTGACGGCGGTGTTGCGAATATTGCCGTCGTAGTTGCTGTAATAGCCGCTCAACCGCGAACGGACGTTTTCGGCAAGTGGCACGTTGATCGCGGCGCGCGCGCGGTATTCGGCATTGGAGAAATAGCCAAGCTCGAGATAGCCGCCAAATTCCTTGCCAGGGCGCTTCGACACGATATTGATCACGCCCGCGCTGGCATTCTTGCCGAACAGCGTACCCGGGGGGCCGCGCAGCACTTCGATCCGCTCAATATCGAGCAGGTCGCTGAACGCCTC
>JBBQDD010000041.1:0-13060 GCA_038319335.1 Sphingomonadales bacterium | reverse complement strand
ATGGTTTGGCGACGCTGCCGTTGCCGGTCGTATCGCTGTCCGCAGTGCTGCCATTGGATTGCGCGCCGAACACCGCCTGCCCCTTTCGGCGTTTATCCACAAAATCGGCGATGTCCGCACTGGTGATCGTCAACACGGGATAGGTGCGCGATTTTATAATCCATGCCGGGCGCCGATCCGGGCCGCCGCCAATCGTGTCCGTCACCAGGACGATCAACAGGAACCCCAGGCTCGCCAGAATCAGCCCCTTCAGCGCGCCAAAACCAAAGCCGAGCGCTCGGTCCAGCGGCCCCAGGATCGAACTGCGCGTCCGCTCCCCCACCATGTTCGCAACCAGCCGCCCGCCGAAATACACCACACCCGCAATGACGGCAAAAGCAAGCACCGCCGCCCCCGCCGATGTGCCGACCATCCCCGTCAGCATCGCGGTGACCGGCGCGTGGAGGAATTTCAGGGCGAAGACGATGAAAATCCAAACCATCAGCGACAATATCTCAGTGACAAAACCGCGGACCAGCCCCAGCAGGGCACCCCCCCCGCCCCGCAGGAGCACGTCGATATCGAGTGCAGTCAATCCCATCTGCGTGTCCCTTGCTGCCCCGGCAGTTTCCCCAGCAGGGGAAATGGTGTGCCGACTGGCAAATCGCTAGCCACGCCCGAGCATATGGTCAACGAAACTGGCAAGGTTCTTGAACCCAGAGAGTTTGAGCGGCTGTTTTTCGCCGACCAGTGCTGCGGGGACCAGCGCGCGTTCGAAACCCAGCTTGCCCGCTTCCTTCAGGCGGAGCGCACCGTGCGCGACCGGCCTGATCTCGCCCGAAAGCGCCACTTCGCCAAATGCCACGGCATCGATCGGCACCGGCCGTTCGCTGAGCGCGGAAATCAGCGCAGCGGCCACCGCCAGATCGGCGGCAGGATCCTGCACCCGGTATCCGCCCGCAATGTTGAGATAAACCTCCGAACTTGAAAAACTGAGTCCGCAGCGCGCCTCCAGCACGGCGAGGATCATCGCCAGCCGCCCCGAATCCCAGCCGACCACTGCGCGGCGCGGGGTTGCCCCGCTCGCAAGCCGCACAACCAGTGCCTGGATTTCGACGAGCACCGGGCGGGTGCCCTCAAGCGCGGGAAAAACCGTGGTGCCCGTCACCCCTTCATCCCGCTGCGTCAGGAAAAGCGCGGACGGGTTCGACACTTCGGTCAGCCCTTCCTCCACCATCGCGAAAACGCCGATCTCATCCGTGCCGCCAAACCGGTTCTTGATGGCGCGCAGGATGCGATACTGGTGGCTGCGCTCGACTTCGAAGCTCAGCACGGTATCGACCATATGTTCCAGCACGCGGGGGCCAGCGATGCTGCCATCCTTCGTGACGTGCCCCACCAGCACCACCGCCGTGCCGCGTTCCTTGGCAAAGCGGATCAGCTCCTGCGCGGACGCCCGCACCTGGCTGACGGTGCCCGGCGCGCCCTCGATCAGGTCCGAATGCATGGTCTGGATCGAATCGATCACCAGCATCGCAGGCGGCTTACCCCCGTTCGCCAAAATTTGGCCAAGCGTCGTCAGGATATCGCGGGTCGATGTCGCGGCGGCGAGCTGTACCGGCGCGTTGCCCAGCCCCAGCCGCCGCGCGCGCAGCCGCACCTGGTCCGCCGCTTCCTCGCCCGAGACGTAAGCGACGCTGTGCCCCGCCAACGCGAGCTTTGCCGCTGCCTGCAACAACAGGGTCGATTTGCCGATCCCCGGGTCGCCCCCGATCAGCGTCGCCGATCCCTCGACGAAACCACCGCCAAGCGCACGATCAAGCTCGGCAATCCCGGTCGGCAAGCGCTCGGGCAGCGCGATCTCGCTGTCCAGCCCCACCAGCTGCATCGTCCGCCCGCCGGATTGCAGGTGATGCTTGGCGGCAAACGGCGTCACCGCCGCCCCCGCTTCCTCCACCAGCGTGTTCCATTCGCTGCAATCAGCGCACTGCCCCGCCCAGCGATGCGACACCGAACCGCAGGATTGGCAGACATAACGTTTCTGGGGTTTGGCCATGGCAGCGAAATAGCAGAATGAGAACGGGAGGGGAACATGGTTTTGACGGAGGGCGTTGTCGCCTAGTGTGCCTTGCTATCGCTGGCCCGGCAGTCAGGGGAAACCTTCAGCGATTGGGGCGTTGGGCCTGAATGGAGACAGCGGAGAGTTTGACAACCGCGACACGCGAAAACGCCGATGCCGCTGCAATGGTGTCGCGCAGAGATAGTCATGCCCTGGCGCGCACGCTATGGCAGCAGGCGATGAAAGCGACTGACCTCCGCATCGCCCTGTTCAGCGGCAACTATAATTATGTCCGCGACGGACCGACACAGGCGCTGAACCGACTCGTCGGCTATCTGCTCGCACAGGGTGCGGCGGTGCGCGTCTATGCGCCCACCGTGCCCAAGCCCGCCTTTCCGCCCACCGGCGACTTGGTCAGCGCGCCATCATTCGCGTTGCCGGGGCGCAGCGAATATCGCGTGGCGATGGGCCTGCCGCAAACGATGCGGCGGGATCTTGATCGTTTTGCACCCAATCTTGTGCATGTATCGGCGCCGGATTTTCTCGGCCACCGGGCAGTTACCTGGGCGCGCAACCATGATTTGCCGGTGGTGGCATCGGTCCACACGCGGTTTGAGACATATTTGCGATATTATGGCGGGGCATTCCTGGAGCCTGCGGCGATTGCCATCCTGCGGCGTTTTTACCGGCGTTGCGATGCCATCCTGCCACCCTCACAATCGATGGTTGATTTGCTGCGGGAGCAGCGCATGAACGACGATATCGGCATCTGGTCGCGCGGGGTCGACCGCTCGATCTTTACGCCTGCGGCACGCAATCTGGCATGGCGGCGAGACATTGGCATTGGCGACAAGGAGTTTGTCATCGGCTTTCTCGGCCGGCTTGTGCTGGAGAAAGGGCTCGACGTTTTTGCAGCGGTAATCGCTGAACTCGAACGACGCGGCGTTGCCCACCGTGTGCTCGTGATCGGCGAAGGCCCGGCGCGTGACTGGTTTACCAGCCATGTACCAACGGCGGTGTTTGCCGGCTTCCAGGAAGGCGGCGATCTTGGCCGCGCCGTCGCTTCGATGGACGTTCTGTTCAACCCCAGCGTGACAGAAACCTTCGGCAATGTTACGCTGGAGGCGATGGCATGCGCGGTGCCCGTGGTTGCGGCCATTGCCACCGGCGCGACCAGCCTGATCGAAGACGGCGTCACCGGCCGTTTGGTCGAGCCGACCGATATCGCGGGCTATGCCGATGCGTTGCAGGCTTATGCGCAGGACCGCGATCTGGCCGATAATGACGGCCTGGCCGGCGAGGCTCGCGCTGCGGCCTATGGTTGGGACGCGATCAACCAGAAGGTGCTCGACAAATATCTGGCCGTGGCGGCGCGGCGGGGGCGATAAGCCCGCCGCCGCGCGCATCGTCAGTCGAGGCGCTCGATCTTCTGCGCCGTCTCGTCAATCAGCGCGACGATCTGGTGCAGCGTTTCGGTGTTCATCTCGCCGCGCGCAAAGCGGTGCATCAGCACCGATCGCAGATTGCCCATCGCCCGGCGGATCGAGGCGCTGTCAGTCCGCTGGCGCTCCGCACCCAAATCGGTGAGCCGCGCGAATAGCGCCGCCACTTCATCGGCCCGTTCGGCAAGGTGTGCGGTGCCGGCTTCGGTGACCGCGAACTGCTTTTTCGCGCCGTCCGCCTTTTGCTCCTCGATCAAACCCATATCGTCCAGCAGCGTGATGGTGGGATAAACGACGCCGGGGCTTGGCGCATAGGCACCGCCGGTCAGTTCCTCGATCTCGCGGATCAAATCATAGCCGTGGCGGGGCTGATCCGCGATCAGCTTGAGCAGGATCAGGCGAAGCTCGCTCCCGTCGAACATCCGGCCGCGACGACCGCGGCCATGCCCGCCCATCTCTGCGCCATCAACCTCCCAGGTGACCGCAAAAGGCCCCCAACGACGTGATCCGCGTGGGCCACAATGGCGATTTCCGTGCATGTGAAACATTTTCATTCCTTCTCATAAGTTCCATGATGGACTGAAGATATATCTTGAGTGTCCGCAAACAAGGCTTGCTGCAAAAAATTTTCGCGTGCCTATCTTCCAGCCATGGCCGATCTTTTTCCCCCCGCTGATCACCCCGCCCCACCTCCGCCCGCCGATGCGCCGCTGGCGGATCGGCTGCGACCTGCACGGCTGGACGAGGTGGTTGGGCAAACCCATCTGACCGGGCCGGAGGGTGCGATTGGGCGGATGGTAGCAGCGGGGCGGCTATCGTCGATCATCCTGTGGGGGCCACCGGGCACTGGCAAGACGACCATCGCGCGATTGCTGGCCGAAGCGGTGGGCCTGCGGTTTGCGGTCATCTCGGCAGTGTTTTCAGGCGTGGCAGACCTGAAGCGCATCTTCGCTGAAGCGCGCGACCATGCCCGTGTCGGCAAGCGCACCTTGTTGTTCGTTGACGAAATCCACCGCTTCAACCGCGCGCAGCAGGACGGGTTTTTGCCCTATGTCGAGGATGGCACGGTCATTCTGGTCGGCGCCACGACCGAGAACCCGTCCTTCGAACTGAACGCCGCGTTGCTCAGCCGGGCACAGGTGCTGGTGCTCAACCGGCTGGACCAGAGTGCGCTAGGCGCGCTGCTCGACCGAGCCGTGGTGATCGAGGGGCGGCCGCTACCGCTGACCCCAGACGCGCGCACCGCCCTCATCGACGGCGCGGATGGCGACGGGCGGTTCCTGCTGAACCAGGCCGAAACATTGTTTGCCGTCGATCTGCCCGAACCGCTTGATCCTGCGGCGCTTTCCACGTTCCTGCAACGCCGTGTGGCGGTGTATGACAAGGATCGCGAGGGGCATTACAACCTGATTTCCGCGCTCCATAAATCGATGCGCGGCTCCGATCCGCAGGCCGCGATATATTATCTCGCTCGGATGCTGACGGCGGGCGAGGAGCCACTGTACGTGCTGCGCCGGATAACCCGCTTTGCCAGTGAGGATATCGGCCTCGCCGATCCGCAGGCGCTGGTGCAGTGCCTGGCAGCCAAAGATGCCTATGACTTTCTGGGATCGCCGGAGGGGGAATTGGCGATCGCGCAGGCGTGCCTCTACTGCGCCACCGCGCCAAAATCGAATGCGGTGTACAAGGCGCAAAAGGCCGCCTGGCAATCAGCGCGCGACACCGGATCGCTAAGCCCGCCACAAAATATCCTGAATGCGCCAACCAAGCTGATGAAGGATATCGGCTATGGCAAAGACTATGCCTATGATCACGATAGCGATACGGGGTTTTCAGGCGCGAATTACTGGCCAGCGGAGATGGCGCCGCAAGAGTTCTACCGCCCGGTCGACCGGGGCTTTGAAAAGCGGATCGCCGAACGCATTGCCTATTGGAAGGGGTTGAAACATGCGGCTGACGAGTAGTTTTGCGGGGTTGGCGCTGTGCGTGCTGGCGACCCCGGCGCTTGCGCAGCAACGCCAGCCCAGCGGCTATGACCTGGCACTGGCCGCCGGCTACAAGGCGACCATCACCTGCGGCGCGGTGTTCATCGCTGGACGCAACGAAGCGCAGATTGCCGCTGATGAACTCCACGGCATCTACCCCGAATATGATGCGATTGTGCCCAAGCTGACCGCGACGATTGATCAGCGCGTGAAGACGGTGGCGGTGCCCTTCGCGGCTGATCTGCCGCCGCGCATCGCGCAATGGTCCGCCCAAACCGGCTGCACCACGCTGCCGATCGGCGGATCGACCAAGCTGGTGCCGCTGGGCACGCCCGGCCCCGTCGCCCCCGCCCCCGGTGCATGGCCGCGCGGCGACACAATCGCGCCAAAGCTGCTCCAACCGATCGAACCCGTCACCCGCGCCTTTGATGCGGCCAGCTATGGCAAGGGCAGCAAGACGGTCGGGGTGGTGGTGGTGAAGGACAACCAGATCATCGCCGAGCAATATGCCCCCGGCTTTGGCCCCTTCGTCGCCAATCGCACCTGGTCAGTCGCCAAAAGCGTCACCGGCACGCTGGCGGGCATGGCGGTGAAGGCGGGCGCAGTGAAGGTGGATCAACCCGCCGCCATCGCCGCCTGGGCCGATCCGCGCGATCCGCGACGCGCCATCACGCTGGATAACCTGATGCGGATGGCAAGCGGGCTGCACAGCGACACAGCTGGCAACCGCACCGATGCGGTGTATTTCGGCGGCACGGGCGTTCAGGAAAATGTGACGCAGTGGCCGCTTGAGGCGCGCCCGGGCACGCGGTTCCGCTATGCCAATAACGATATCATGCTCGCGATGCTGGCGCTCCGCGGCGGGCTGGGCGAGGCACGATACCGGCTGTTTCCGCAAAGCGCGTTGTTCGCCAAGCTGGGCATGCAGCACAGCGTTGCAGAGGCCGATCTGCGCGGCGATTATATCCTTTCGAGCCGGATGTGGACCACCGCGCGTGATCTGGCACGGTTCGGGCAGTTTTACCTGAATGACGGCGTATGGAACGGCGAACGCCTGTTGCCGGTCGGCTGGGTAAAATATGTCACCACCCCCAGCGGCCCGCAGCCGCCCGGTGCCTTTGGCTATGGCGCGACATTCTGGCTGATGAACAAATCAGCCGGCGTGCCGGTCGACACGTTTTCCGCCAATGGCAATCGCGGGCAATATGTGGTGATCGTGCCCAGCCGGAACATCGTGATCGTGCGCCGCGGCGAAGATCCCGGTGGTGCGAATTTCGACATCGCCAGGTTCACCGCCGATGTTCTTGCTGCGGTGAAGTGACCGGTTCGACGATCACAGACTGGGACGGACTGGTCGCCTTCGCATTGGGGCTGGCGGATACCCATGTCGCGCCATTTTACGGCAAGCCGGCGGTCAAGATCGTCACCAATGATCGGGCGTTCCTCTCGGGCAGTCGCGAGCCGGATTCGTTCGTGCTGCAAATCGACCGCGACACCAAGGCGATGCTGATCGAAACCGATCCCGACACCTTTTGGGAAACGCCGCATTATCATGGCTGGCCAGGGCTGCTCGTCCGCTATGACAGCGCCGATCCTGACCGGGTGAAGGCGATGATAGAGCGCGCGCGCGATCAGGCCGCGGCACACCCTGCAGCGCGACCTCGCAAAAAGAAGTGACCCGGTTCTCGCGTTTTGCAGCGATTGACTGGTCGGGTGCGAAGGGCAGTCGCCACCGGGGCATCGCGCTGGCCACCTGCACTGCAGGCGATGCCGCACCACGGCTGGTTGATCCGTCACATGGAATTTGGTCGCGCACCGCGATTCTCGATTGGTTGCGGGCACATCGCGCCGAACCGATGCTCATCGGGTTCGATTTCAGCTTCGCCCCGCCCTTTGTCGAACGCGGTGCCTATCTGCCCGGCGAACCATCGCCCGCTGCCGCCCGCCCGTTCTGGGCCTATATCGATGCGGCATGCAGCGATGTCGATCTCGGCGCGGCATCGTTTCTGGAGGAGCGCCGGGGCCGCCATTTCTATCTGGGTGCAGCCGATGGCCCCAAGGCCGCTTTCATGCATTTTCGCCGGTGCGAGGCGCATTACAACGCAGGCGGCGGGGGCAAGCCATCCACCGTCTATGACGCCATCGGTGCCGCGCAAGTGGCCAAGGCGAGCTTTGCGGGGATGCGCCTGCTCCACCATCTGGGGCGTGACGTGCCGGTGTGGCCGATCGATCCCGTGCCGGGCACTGGCGCGATGGTCGTGGAAATCTATACCAGCATCGCCGCACGGGCTGCGGGCCTGCGCAAGGGCACCAGCAAGCTGCGCGGTCCGGCAGCGCTTGACGCCGCCCTGACCCACCCCGCGATTGGCAGCAGACCGCATGATCCACTGCAGCAGTATAACGATCACGCCACCGACGCGATCCTGACTGCGGCGTGGCTGCGCGCGCAGGCGGGCGACGCGCGGTTATGGCGTCCCGAAGCACTGACGGCGCAGATCGCAGCAACCGAGGGCTGGACCTTCGGCGTCGTCTGACGCATGAGGCGGATCGATTACGGGAAAATGCCGGCTTAGCTCAGTTGGTAGAGCGCCAGTTTTGTAAACTGGATGTCGCGGGTTCGATTCCTGCAGCCGGCACCACCCCTTCTCGCTCCTCCCCATCGCCAACATCCGCCAGCAGGTGCAATCCGCTTGCACAGCCGCGCCCGCGCCGCCGATAAGGCGGAGATGATCACCGTTGCGAGCTACAACATCCACAAGGGCATCGGCACGGACCGCAAACGGATGCCTGAGCGTATCCTGCACGTGCTCGCCACCATCGATGCCGATATCGTGACGCTGCAGGAGGCTGACCGGCGGTTCGGCGCGCGGGCGGCGGTGCTGCCGCTGGCGCTGATCGACCGGTTCGGATGGATGCCCGTGACCTTTGGCGCGCGCCCCGCCAGCATGGGCTGGCACGGCAATCTGCTGCTGGTGCGCAAGGACATGACCGTGATCGACCGGGCGGCCATCACCCTGCCCTCGCTTGAGCCGCGCGGCGCGATCATGGCGGATATCCGCACCCGGCACGGCCAGCAGCTGCGGGTAGTGGGCATGCACCTGGACCTGTCAGGCCTGCGGCGGCCCCGCCAGGCACAGGCGATCATCGCGCGGGTCGCGGCTTGCCGGCAGGCGCTGCCGACGATCCTGATGGGTGACATGAATGAATGGAGCGCCACCACTGGCTGCCTGCATGAATTTGCCCGGCACTACCGCATCGCCGATACCGGGCCGAGCTTTCACGCGCGCCGACCGGTGGCACGGCTCGACCGAATCATGGTATCGCACGACCTGCGCATTACGTCTTGCGGGGTTGAGACGGGCAAGCTGGCCAGGGTGGCATCAGACCATCTGCCCATCTGGGCGCGGATTGAGGGGGTGCGATGATCCGGGAAAAGGAGCTGCGGCTGGCGCTGGTCTGCTATGGCGGGATCAGCCTGGCCGTTTACATGCACGGTATTTCCAAGGAAATCTGGCGACTGGCGCGGGCCAGCTGCGCGTTCCTGGAGGGGCAGGTACCAGCCAGCGGCAGCCAGGGCGTCTACCGCGCGCTGCTCCACGAAATCGAGCAGGAGCATGGGCTGCGACTGCGGGTGCTGGTGGACATTATTGCAGGTGCCAGCGCGGGGGGCATCAACGGCGTGTTCCTGGGCCAGGCGATTTCGACCGGCCAGTCGCTTGAACCGCTCACCGACCTGTGGCTGAACAGCGCCGATATCGAGGCGCTGATCGACCCCAAACAGGGGCCAAAGCACCGGCTGGCAAAGATATGGGCACTGCCACTGGCGTGGATGGCGCAGCGCCGATCGGGCGATCGCATTGAAACGCTGGTCGAATCGGGCGCGCGGGCCGAGGTGCGGGCAAAACTTTCAAAATTCGTGCGATCGCGCTGGTTTGAGCCGCCCTTTGGCGGGGAAATGTTCAGCCACCTGATGCTCGACGCGTTCGATGCAATGGCGGCCGCGCCCAAGGGGCCGCGCCTGCTGCCGGCTGATCAGCCGCTCGACCTGTTCGTCACCGTCACCGATTTTGCAGGTCATCCGGAGCGGCTTGCGCTGAATTCACCCGCCGAAGTGATCGAGACCGAGCACCGGCTGATCTTTTCATTCTCCGATCATGGCCTCGCCACCGAAACCCTGGCGCATCCCGGCGAGCTGACTTTTGCCGCGCGCGCCACATCGAGCTTTCCGGGCGCATTCCCGCCGTGCACCGTGGGGGAAATCGACAAGGTTCTGGCGGCGCGCGACGTGGCATGGCCCGCGCGCGAGGACTTTTTGAAGCGCAACCTGCCCCGCCAATATGCCGCCAACAGCGCCGAACAGGCCGTGCTAATCGATGGATCGGTGCTGGCCAACGCCCCGTTCCGCCCCGCGATCGAGGCGTTGCGGGAACGCCCGGCGCGCAGGCAGGTCGACCGGCGATTTGTGTATATCGATCCGCACCCCGGCGCGAAGTTGGATTTTGGCGGCAAGAAGGGCGGCGTGCCCGGCTTTTTCCAGACGATCATCGGCGCGGTATCAGAATTGCCGCGCCAGCAGCCAATTCGCGACAATCTGGAGGCGATTGCCGATCGCTCCCACCGGATCGAGCAGATGAGCGAGATTATCGCCGGCATCCGCCCGGAGGTGGAAAAACAGGTTGAATCGCTGTTTGGCTACACCCTGTTCCTCGATCGCCCCACGGTTGCGCGGCTGGCCGCCTGGCGGCACCGCGCGCAGGTTTCTGCGGCGACCAAGGCGGGCTATGGCTATGCCGCCTACGGCCATTTGAAACTGGCTGGGGTGATCGACCACATCACCCAGCTGCTCCACAGTGTGGGCGGCGAGCCGGGACAGGACCGGCTGGCACATATCCGCCGCCAGGTTGCGGCATCCGTGAAGGCGCACGGTATGGACGATATGGGCCCAACTTTTTCGGGCGGGGCCAATCCAGCGATGATTGCGTTTCTGCGATCCTATGACCTGGGGTTCCGGATCAGGCGGCTGCGGATCATGGCGCGGCGATTGGGCGAGGTTGAAGGCAGCTTCAAGGAAGGCGATCTCGCGGCGCTGCGAGAGGCCGTATATACCTCGCTTGCCGCCTATATCGAATGCAAGCGCACCGAGACTCACCTCGCGCTGCAGCGTGACGTGCGGGCGTTGCGGAACGATGCCGGGCCATTGCTGGAACGGCTGGCTGATTCGCTGAACCTGAAACCGCTGGATGACGACACCGAGGTGCGGCTGTCCGCCGCGCTGGCGCTGTCATCACGCGAAGTACGGCGGCCAATGCTGCTTGCCTATCTGGGCTTTCCCTATTTCGATGTCGCCACGCTGCCGCTGCTGCAGGGCGAGGGGATTGATGAATTTGATGCGATCAAGGTCGATCGGATTGCCCCTGACGATGCGACTTCCATTCGCGCGGGCGGCGCGGTGGCGACGTTAAAAGGCATTCAGTTCAACAGTTTCGGCGCGTTCTTCAGCCGGGCTTACCGTGAGAATGATTATCTGTGGGGCAGATTGCACGGGGCCGAACGGCTGATCGACATCGTCGTCTCCGCCTTGCCCCCCACGATGAGGATGAAGCCCGGGCGCATCGCGATGATCAAGCACGACGCTTTCGTGGCCATCCTGGACGAGGAAGAACCAAAGCTGACCCAGATTGCATCACTGATCACCTCGTTGCGCACGGAAATCGGCTAGGCTGGCAAAAGCGGCTTCATCGTCCTAGACCGGTGCGAGGTGGCACGGAGCATCCAATGCAGTTTTTGAAAACGCTCTTCTGGTTCCTGCTCGCGGTAAGCGTCGCGGTGTTCTCCATCGGCAACTGGACGACGGTGCCGATCAAGCTGTGGGCAGGGTTGATTGCGGAGGTAAACCTGCCGCTGCTGCTGGTGCTGACCTTCCTTGCCGGGCTTTTCCCCGTGCTGCTGTTTCACCACGCGGTGAAGTGGCAGCTGAAGCAGAAACTCACCACCGCCGAACGCGCGCTTGCCGATCTGCGCGCCGCCGCCAGTGTGCCGCCACCCCCACCGCCCTCACCACCATCACCGCCCCTCGTCGCGCCAGCGCTGCCCGAAGCCGAGGCATGAGGACCAAGCTGTACGTCGCGCTCGACACGCCCGATCTGGATCGGGCGCGGGCGCTGGTGGGCAAGGTTCGCCATCATGTCGGCGGGATCAAGCTGGGGCTGGAGTTTTTCGTCGCCAATGGCCGCAGCGGCGTTCGCGAAATGGCCGAATTCGGCCTGCCTATTTTCCTCGATCTCAAGCTGCATGACAGTCCCAATACCGTCGCCAAGGCGGTGCAGGCGCTGGGCGGGCTGGAGCCCGCGATCCTGACTGTGCACGCAGCGGGCGGCCGGGCGATGTTGGAGGATGCCAAGGCGGCAGCGCCGGTCGGCACAAAAGTGGTCGCGGTAACCACACTTACCAGCCTCGACAGCGAAGACCTGGCCTCGATCGGGGTTGGTGGCAGCCCGCATGATCAGGTGCTGCGGTTGACAGAGCTCGCCATGGCGGCGGGGCTGGACGGTATCGTCTGTTCAGGCGCCGAGGTGGGCGCTGTGCACAAAATGTGGCCGCGCGGCTTTCTGGTCGTGCCCGGCGTGCGCCCGGCGGGCGATGGGGCTGGCGACCAGAAGCGCGTCGTTACCCCGCGCGCCGCGCTGGACGCCGGGGCATCGATTCTGGTGATCGGGCGACCGATCACGGCCGCCGCCGATCCTGATCTGGCGGCCAGGGCGATCGAAGCGACACTGTAACAAACTGTTTCCGGGTGCGAGCAGATCGCTTTTACGGGCGGCAGTTAAGTTAAATTCAACATGAATTGCGATAATTGCGAGAAAGAGTTTTCCGCTATTCTATCGTGAGTGTGCTTTGATTGTGAAACCATCACCCCCTGTTTCCGGCCTGCAAAGGCTCAAACAGGGAATAACAGGCCGCTCCCCAACACAATTGGTACAGGCCAGCATCAAGACAATCGTGGCGCTGGTAAAGCAGGCAACGCCCGCCGCTCGCGCATCGGCGCATGCCGATGCAGCGTTTGATCGCCGCTGGGGCACCGATACCAGCCGCCAGATCGGTATGAACGCTCTGGATTTTCCGACAGCGCTGAAAAAGGGCAGTTTTCACTATCAGCCGAGCGGCGCGCATGTGCTGGATGAAGCCGTCGCGCTCGCCGACATCGATCCCGGGGATTTCGCTTTCATCGATTATGGCTGTGGCAAGGGCCGGATCGTGCTGCTTGCCGCCGCGCTGCCCTTTGCGCGCGCGATTGGCGTTGAATATTCAGCACTGCTCACCGCGATCGCCCAGACCAACAGCATGGCCTTCACCCAACGTGGCGGGGCCAAAGTAGCCCCCGAATTCTGGCAAGGGAACGCCGCGGACTATGTGCCGCCTGCCGGGCCATTATTCTGCTATTTGTACAATGCATTCGGTGCCGAGATATTGGCAGGCTGCCTTGATCAGCTTGAGGCCGCAAAGGCGCGTGATCGATCACGCCCGATCCTGCTGGCTTATGTGAACCCGCAATTCGGCGATCATGTCGTCGCCCGCCCCGCCTGGCACCAGCGTGC
>JBBQDD010000040.1:0-13142 GCA_038319335.1 Sphingomonadales bacterium | reverse complement strand
TCGTCACTTGGTCTTCGGTGTGTTCGGCACATAGCGAGCAGCGCAGCAGATAGGTGCCAGCCGGCGTGGCGGGCGGACGCGCCATGTTCACGTACAGCCCGTTGTCGAGCAGCGCCTGCCACATCATGACGGCTTGGGCCTGATCGTCCAAAATGATCGCGATGATCGCCGATTGCGGCGTATCCGTGCCCAGCTTGAACCCCATCTCGCGCAGGCCACCGTGCAGGCGGTGCGCATTTTCCCAAAGGTGCTGGCGCTTGTTATGGGCGAACATCAGCTTGCGGATCGACGTCGCGGCCGTGGCGACTACCGATGGCGGCAGGCTGGCGGTGAAGATATAGGGGCGGCACACCATCCGCATCGCCTCAAACTTGGGATGGTTCGAAACGCAGAACCCGCCGACCGTGCCGACCGATTTGGAAAATGTGCCGATGATGAAATCGACGTCATGGTCCAGATCAAGCCCAAGCTCTTCATAAACGCCGCGGCCATGCGGGCCGAAAAAGCCCATCGAATGCGCTTCGTCGACCAGCACCATTGCGCCGTGCTTGCGCGCGACATCGACCATTTCTTTCAGCGGGGCGATATCACCCAGCATCGAATAGACGCCCTCCAGCACCACAAGCTTGCCCGGTTCCGCGGGCAGGCGACCAAGCCTTTTGTCGAGATCCTCAACCGAATTATGGCGAAAGCGGACGATTTCTGCATTGCCCAGCGCGCAGCCGTCATAGATCGATGCATGGCTGTCTGCATCGAGGATGATATATTCGCCCTTGCCCGCCAGCGTGGAGATAATCCCCAGATTGGCCTGGTATCCGGTGGAGAACACCATCGCCGACGACGCCCCGTAAAACTCCTTCAGCGCGTCTTCGGCGTCGATATGGTCGCGGAATGTGCCGTTGAGCATCCGGCTGCCATTGGTGCCCGATCCGAACTGGTCCAGCGCATCCTTGCCCGCCTGAATCACGTCGGGGTCGAACGTCATGCCCATGTAATTATAGGTGCCGAGCAGGATCGTTTCCTTGCCCTTGATGACGGCGACGGTGGGCGACTTCACCGCATCCATCACGATCGAGAACGGATCGCTGACGCCAGTATCCAGCAGCGCCTGTTTTTCGGCGATCAGCCCGTCGAACTTGCTGAACAGATCGCGTTCGGGCGCGATTGCCGGGGTGTGGGCGGGCAGGGCGTGTGCGGTGGCGGCGGCTTCGGTCATGGCAGGTTCTTTTTTTCCGATAAGGATCAGGATCGTTTTGGCGGCTCAGCCCTTCAAGTGCAGCTACGGGGCGCGGGGCCCTTCAGCTTCATCCCTTCAGTTTGATGACGGCATCGACCAGCTGGCCAACGGTTTCGATCTCCGCCTGCATGTTCATGGTGATGATGATGTCGAAATCATCCTCGATCGCGGCGACGAAATCCATCACGGTCAGGCTGTCCCACTCCAGATCGCCCTGAAAGCTGGTCGTCTCGTCCAGGGCCACGTTCTTTTTGTTGAACGGCTCGATCAGGTCGGTGATCGTCTCGTAAACGGCGGTGCGGTCGCTCATGTCAGTCCTTGCAAGTCAGTGTCGTTGGTCGCGGTGTCGCGCTGCCTTTGGCAAGCAAATGCGGCGGCTTTCTGGCCGATCTATAGCAGGCGCTTGGCACGATACCATGCTGCGGTCTCCGCCAGCCCCTCAGCCGTGCCGATCCTGGGCTGCCACAACGCCGGGTCGGGCCGTTTCGCCGGGTCCACTGTCCAGTCGGGATGGCACATATACCCTACCCGGTCGGGGGTAAGCCGTGCCGCCTTCCCACGCACCAGCCCGTCGATCCGTGCTGCGAGTGACAGCAGCGCGCGGGGCAGGGGCAGCGGCATCGCGCGGCGGCCCACCGCCGCGCCAATCGCGCCGCCCAGAAAATCGGCATGCGTCCAGCCGCCCGGCGTGCCGTCATCAGCCTCGATCGTCAGGCGACCGGCATCGTTGGTGGCGAGCGCCAGCAGCAGGCGTGCCAGATCATCGACATGGATGACGGCCATCTTGCCCGGCGGTGGCAGCAGCGCGATGCCCAGCCTGGCGATCCGGAACGTGTCCAGCATATCCATGTCGCCGGGGCCATAGACCGCCGGGGGCCGCACGATCGTCCAGTCGAGCGGGCTGGCGGCGACCCGTGCTTCGCTTTCCGCCTTTGACCAGCCATAATTGGAAAGCCCGGGTTCGCGCGCCGCCAGTGACGAAACATGGATGAAGCGGTTTACCCCGGCGGCAAGGCTAGCGGCGATCATCGCTTCGGTACCGGTGACGTTACCCGCGATGAATCCGGCACGATCGACTGTGTTGACCACGCCAGCGACGTGCAGCACCGCGTCTGCGCCCTCCACCAGCCGGGCGAGCGCAGCGGGCGTATCAAGCGCGCCCTTGATCCAGCTGACGCCGGGTTGCGCGGGTTGGGGCCGCCGCGCGAGCGCCTGCACCTGGTGCCCCGCCTCCACTGCGCGGGCGATCACCCGGGTGCCGACAAAGCCGGTGCCGCCGGTCAGCGCGATGATCACAGCAATGCCATGTGGTTGCGGTGGACCAGTGCGGATCGCGGCGCATAGCCAAGGATGGCCGCCTGATCGTCGCTCCGTATGCCGCACAGCCGCGCCGCATCGACGGCATCATATTCGCTCAAGCCGCGCGCCACCGGCGTTCCCCCGGGGCCGATGATTGCAACCAGATCGCCGCGCCGGAATCCGCCCGCAACGCTGATCACGCCCGCCGCCAGCAGGCTGTTGCCACCGCTCAACGCCTTGGCCGCCCCGGCATCGACGATGATCTCGCCCTTGGCCGTCAGCCCGCCCGCCAGCCACGCCTTGCGCGCACCGGCGCTGCGTTCTGCCGTGAACAGCGTACCGCGCCCGCTTGTCGCAAAGGCGGCAAGCGGGTGATCGATCCGGCCCGATGCGATGGCGAGCGCAATGCCCGCCCCGGTCGCAATCCGTGCGGCGGCGATTTTGGACGCCATGCCGCCTGATCCCATTCCCGATGCACTGTCACCGCTCGCCACCGCGTCGATGGTGGCGTCGATCTGTTCAACCCGCGCGATCAGCCGGGCATCGGGGTCGGTAAGGGGGTTGGCATCGAACAGCCCGTCGACATCAGACAGCAGGACGACCCCTGATGCGCCCGCCGCCTGCGCGATGCGCGCGGCGAGGCGATCATTATCGCCAAAGCGGATTTCCTCTGTTGCGACCGAATCATTCTCATTCAGGATCGGCACCACGCCCAGCGTCAGCAACCGGTTCAGCGTGGCCGATGCGTTCAGGTAACGCCGCCGGTCCTCCAGATCATCAAGCGTGACGAGCATCTGCGCGGCCGTCAGCCCCTCTGCATCCAGCAGTTCAGCCCAGATCTGGCTGAGCGCGATCTGGCCCGTTGCAGCAGCAGCCTGCGCGTCCTCCAGACTGGCGCGGCCCCCCTTGGCCAGCTTCAGCCGCCGCGCGCCCAGCGCAATCGCACCGGACGAGACGACGGCGATCTGCTGCCCCGCCCGGGCGCGATCCGCAATGTCAGCCGCCAGCGTCGCCAGCCAATCGCGCCGCACTTGACCCTCAGCCGTCACCAGCAGCGACGACCCGACCTTGACGATCAGGCGCGGGCAGGCGGCGGGCGCAAAGGGCATTATGCGCGCGTGCCGATCAGGCGGGGCAGCCACCAGATGGCAACGATAATCAGCGCCAGATTGGGCAGCCACCATGCCGGGTCGAAATCGCGGGTCAGCGTCCAATATGAAATCGCCATCAGCCCGGCGCAGAAGGTGAGCGCCAGCGATACGAGCGCCACGCCATGCCACCGCGGATCCCCGTGGCGCGCCAGGCGAACGGCGAGCAAACCGGTACCCGCAAAGGCAAGATCGAGCGGCGCGAACGACCAGTTCCAGGCATCGACCAGCGGCGTGCCATAGCCGGCGTACATCGCCTCCGTCGGCAACCGCACCACCTCAAAACAGGCAAGTGTCGCAACGCCCCAATAGAGCAGCATGCCTATATCCAGCAGCCGCAGCGTGAGCGGCAGGCCGCGCGGCATGCTCAGATCGGCGACCATTCCGTAGCCTCTTCGTTGTTGCCGGCCGCCGGGGCCGCTTCAAGCGGGCCGATTGCCTCTACCAGCCGGTCGAGCACCGCCGGGATGCCTTCACCGCCCGCGCCAGAAAGCAGCATCACCTCTGCCTTGCTCGCGCGTTTCAGCTTGGTGGCCAGTTTCTTGATGTCGGCAGCGGGCAGGGCGTCGATCTTGTTCAGGCCGATCACTTCGGGCTTGTCGATCAGCCCGGCGCCGTAAGCGTCGAGTTCTCCACGCACGATCCGGTAGTTTTCCACAGGGTTATCCTCCGTGGCATCCACAAGGTGGAGCAGCACCTTGCACCGCTCGATATGCCCCAGAAACCGGTCGCCAATGCCCGCACCGTCGGCTGCACCCTCGATCAGGCCAGGGATGTCGGCGATCACGAATTCGCGGTTGAAATGGCTTACCACGCCCAGCTGCGGGCGCGTGGTGGTGAAGGGATAATCGCCCACCTTGGCATTGGCATTCGTCGTCGCGTTGATGAAGGTCGACTTGCCGGCATTGGGCAGCCCGACCAGGCCAGCATCGGCGAGCAGCTTCAGCCGCAGCCATACCCAGCCCTCTTCGCCGGGCCAGCCAGTGCCGTGCTGGCGCGGGGTGCGGTTGGTGGATGTCTTGTAGCTCGCGTTGCCGCGCCCGCCATCGCCGCCGCGCATGAACACGGTGCGCTGCCCTGCCACGGTGAAATCGGCGAGCACATGCTCGCGATCCTCGCTCAGCACCTGGGTGCCCACGGGAACGCGGATGATCAGATCGTCCCCGCCGGCACCGGTGCGGTTCTGCCCGGCCCCGCCCTTGCCGCGCGGCGCGCGGAAATGCTGGGTGTAGCGAAAGTCGATCAGCGTGTTGAGGCCGGCCACGGCTTCAAAAATAATGTCGCCGCCCTTGCCGCCATTGCCGCCATTGGGGCCGCCATATTCGATGAACTTTTCACGGCGAAACGATACCGCGCCAGGGCCACCGGCGCCCGAACGGACGAAAATCTTGGCTTGATCGAGAAAATGCATGGGCGCTCCTTAGCGCAATGCAGCATTTTATCCAGTGCGGGCCAGATCAGGCCTTCACTGGCAGCCCCGCCGCCAGCCGCGATGCGGTCAACTGGCGCACCGCCAGCTCGCGGGCCATGCCGCGCGGCAGGCTCAGCGCTTTTGCCATGGAGCCACCCAGCAGCGCATCCCCCAGCGCCATCAGCACCAGCGACAATGTTTCCTCGTGCAGGGCGGGGCCATCCAGCTCCTTGTCCTGGGCCAGCTGGTCGACCAGCCCGTGGATCGCCTCCAATATGGGGTCGAGCGCATCTTCGTTGCCGGACAGGATCATCCAGCTCGCCAGCGCGCCCGCGCCTTCCTTGCCGAATGCGTCAAAGGTGAGGTCGACCACTTCGCGCGGATCATGATCACCCGTGCGGGCGCGCAATACGGCCTCGGCAATGGTCGCGACGATGGTGCCCGCCATATTGGCGATCAGCGCCTTTTGCAGCCCCGCTGCAGAGCCGAAATGGTGGAGAAGATTGGCGTGGGTGCGCCCGATGCGCGCGGCGACCGCCTTCAGCGTCACGGCCTGCGGTCCAGCCTCCAGCAGCAGCGCGCGCGCAGCCTCCAGCGCGTTGTCGCGCGATTCTTCAGGGGGCAGGCGGCGACGAGCTATTGACACAGGTGTAAGTAGAACCTATTGACATGAGTGTAAGTTGGCATTCCAGAATCAATCTGTTCGGAGGTTTTTGTGGCGAAAGCAACCAGTCCTGACGATTTGACGATCACCCCGCGCGACCTGCGCTTTGGCAGGGGCAGCAAAATGGGCCGCTGGTGGCTGAACAACGATCCTTATGCCACCGCCTTTTACAACGCGCTTTCCGTAACGTTCCCCAAGGGCGAAGGCTATTTCATCGACAGCGTCCGCGCCCACCGCGAGGGCACGCCGCCCAAGCTCAACGCAGAGATCAACGCCTTCATCAAGCAGGAAGTGATGCACACGCGCGAGCATGTGGCGTTCAACCGGCATGTCGTCGATCAGGGCTATGACGTTACGCTGCTGGAGCGCCACATTGATGAGGCGCTGGCGCTGACCAAGGGCCGCCCGGCAATTGCAAATCTGGCCGCCACGATGGCGCTGGAGCATTTTACCGCCATCATCGCGCATGAACTGATCGCGACGCCCGCGCATCTGGCCGGGGGCGAGCAGCAGCCCGTGGCACTGTGGCGCTGGCACGCAGCCGAGGAAATCGAGCACAAGGGCGTCGCTTACGACACCTGGCTCCACGCCACGCGCGATTGGCCGCGCTTCACCCGCTGGCGCGTCAAGGCGATCGTGATGCTGATGACGACCTTCAAATTCTTTGAGGGCCGCCGCAAGGGGATGCTTGAACTGCTTCGCCAGGACGGGCTGACCGGCCCGGTCGTCTGGGCAAAGCTCGCCTGGTATGTGTTCGGCAACCCCGGCATGGGCCGCAAGGTGATGGGCGCATGGGTATCGTTTTTCCTCCCCGGCTTTCACCCATGGAACCATGATGATCGCAAGCTGATCGCGCTTGCCGAGAGCGATTACGAGGCGGCGGTTATGCCCCGCGCAGAGCGAGAATTGGCGGCGGCCTGAGGGGCCGGGTCGGCAAACAGAAAATATGAATCGTCGTTGCGAGCGCAGCGAACCAAACCAGTGGCGTGCTCGTGGCGCGGTGGATTGCTTAGCGACGCTCGCAATGACGGCGCAGTGCGGATGTATGGCTTGCCGCGCTTCTTCCCCATCGCGCGCCGTTCGTCGCTCAGAACGGACGGCAGGTCAGCGTGCCGAACCTCACGCCGCCATTCGCTCCGGGTCGTCACGCGAGCCCTGTTCCTCAAGGCTCATCTCCAGCGTGGCGCAGGGCTTGTCGATCCCCATCGCCAGGCAGTGCCGCATCTCCACCCCGGTGGTGCGAAAGCCAAGCTTCGCCAGCACCCGGCCCGATGCCGGGTTATCCATGAAATGCCCGGATGTGAGCCGTTTCAGCCCCATGGCGTGCCGGGCAATGCCGAGCATCGCGCGGCCTGCCTCTGAAGCATATCCGCGGCCCCAGGCGTCGGGTGTCAGCCAATAACCCAGTTCATGCCCGCCACGCTGGCCATCGCGCCCCGCGTCAGGGTGGATGCCGATCGCGCCGATCAGGCGGGGGGGCAGCAGGTGGGGGGAGTCGTCATCATGCGCCATGATCAGCAGTGACAAATCACCCCGGCGCTGCGGCTTGGTCAGCCAGTCCGCTGCGTGATCAACGCCGTAAGGCCAGGGCAGGCGCGCCAGGTTGAACGCCACCGCCTCATGCGCAATTGCCTTGGTCAGTGCCGCTGCGTCTTCCGGCCAGCCGGGGCGCAGCGTCAATCTGGGTGTCCGAGCGAACATCACTACTCTCCTCGTCGGTCGGCCCGCCGCTCGCACGCCGGGATGACGATTGCGCGACAAAGCTGTTGAGGGAGCAAGAAAAAAGGGAGCCTGGGTGGACCCGGCTCCCTTGTTTGGCTGGCAGTGCCTGCGCGCTGCCCCGGATCACCCTGGTGGGTAACCCGGCTGGTTACCCGATGTTATTCGGCGGCAATCGCCATTTCCGCTGCTGCTACCGAGCAGAAGGTTCGGCCAAGTTTACCCGAATGGAATTCCACGCGACCCTCAACGAGAGCAAACAGCGTGTGATCCTTGCCGATGCCGACATTGCGGCCCGGGTAGAACTTCGTCCCGCGCTGACGCACCAGGATGTTGCCCGGCACGACTTCCTGCCCGCCGAACTTCTTCACGCCAAGGCGACGGCCTGCCGAATCGCGACCGTTGCGCGAAGAGCCGCCTGCTTTCTTATGTGCCATTGTCTATCTTCCTCGAAATTCGTTCTTACGCTTCGGCAGAAGCGGCTGGGGCATCAGGTGCCGGCGCTGCCTTCTTTGCCTTGGCGGGCTTGTTTTCTTCGGCTGCACCGATGCTCAGGATCTTCAGGATCGTGTGCTGCTGGCGGTGGCCGTTGCGACGGCGATAATTGTGGCGGCGGCGCTTCTTGAAGACGATGACCTTCTCGCCCTTGGCCTGCGCGATGATTTCGGCAGCAACCATCAGGCCGGCGACCGACTTCAGCTCGGCACCTTCGCCTGCGAGCAAAACATCACCGAGCGTGATCGACGCACCGGCTTCGCCGTCGAGCTTTTCGACGACGATCTTATCTCCAGCGGCAACGCGGTATTGCTTGCCGCCCGTGCGCACGACTGCGAACATGGCCAAAATCTCTTTCCAATAGATCACCCCACGCTCGGATCACCGGCGCGGAAAGAAGGGCGACCTATGCGACGGTCGTGATTCTGTCAACCACACAGCCCCGCAGAACGGCGCATGGCGTGCGGGCTCGCCCGTTGCCACTCGCCGCCGCTGCTACTGTTCCGCCAGCTTTGTCGTCGTACAGCACCTATGTTGCTCTGCAGCAACAGCCGGATGACAATCGCGTGACAATGGTAAACGCACTATTGTTACGTATCACTGTACCGGTAAGATATTTTGCATGCGGCCTATGCCGTTTAACGTAATTTATGGGGGGATATGATGCGCGTCCAAAAGTTAACACGCCTTGCGCTTTCGGCTTCGGCAATGGCGATTGTCCTGGCAGTGCCAGCGCATGCCCAAACAGCGCCCCCGCCCGCCCAGACAGCGGAAGAGGATACGGCAATCGATCCGGCGATCGTCGTCACCGGGTCGCGCTTTGCGGGGCGGACAGCGGCTGACAGCGCGGTGCCCATTGATGTGATCGCGGCAGAACAGCTGACCCGGGGGGGTGCCACTGAAACCAACAAGCTGCTCAGCCAGCTGGTGCCGTCGTTCAACTTTCCGCAGCCATCGCTGACGGACGGCACCGATTCGCTTCGGCCTGCCACGCTGCGCGGCCTGGCACCGGACCAGACATTGGTGCTGGTGAACGGCAAGCGTCGCCACACCTCTGCGCTGCTGAACCTGAACGGCTCGGTCGGTCGCGGCTCGTCGGCGGTCGATCTCAACCAGATTCCGGCAATCGCGATCGAGCGGATTGAAGTGCTGCGCGACGGCGCATCCTCACAATATGGGTCTGATGCGATTGCCGGGGTGATCAACATCCAGCTCAACAAGAAACCCGGCGTGCAAACGCTGGTGACCTATGGGCGCTACATCACCACGCTTGACGGCGTGCCGGAGGTGACTGGCGTCGCCACCGGCCCCACCGGCCTGCCGATCATCGCCACCGCTGGCGGCACCACCAATGATATTCTCCAGCTGACGACAACGGGCAAGGATCGCACCGTTGGTGATGGCAATACCGTTACCGTCGCAGCGCGCGTTGGCCTGCCGGTGGGCGATAATGGCTATCTGGTGTTTTCCGGCCAGTTCCGCGATCGCGATCCGACCAATCGCTCCGCCGCCGATCCACGTCGCCAGTATGTGACCGTTGGCGATCCGCGTGAGTTGACGATCAATCGCATCAATCACCGTTATGGCGACGGCCAGGTGGAAGAATTCAACTTCTTCGCCAATGCCGGTTATAATCTGATGCCCGATGTCGAGCTGTACGCCTTTGGCAGCTATGGCATCCGCGACGGCAATGGTGCGGGTTTCTTCCGCCGCCCCAATGACGTCCGCAACCGTGATTTCGCTGCATCCACTACGACATTCGTGCCGTTCTACGCCGATGGTTTCCTGCCGCTGATCGAATCGCAGATCGAGGATGTATCGGCGGCTGTCGGCGTAAAAGGCGATATCGGCAGCGGCATCATGGCCGATCTGTCGGTCGTCTACGGGTCGAACCAGCTTGATTACGCTGTCTCTAACAGTTTCAACGTGTCGCTGGGCGGGCTGAACAGCCCACGCCGTTTCGACGCCGGTGGCATTGCCGCTGGCCAGACCGTGGTGAACCTGGATTTCAACAAGAAATTCGATGTCAGCTTTGTCGACAGCCTCGGCATCGCGGTGGGCGGCGAGTTTCGTGATGAGAATTTCAAGATCCGCGCAGGCCAAGTCGCAAGCTATATCAACGGGCCGTTTTCGGCTGCGCCGTTCAACGGGGCAGGGGGCGCGCAGGTGTTTCCAGGCTTCCGCCCGAACAACGCGGTCGACGTATCGCGCAACAGCTTCGCCTTTTATGGTGAAGTCGATACCGAGATCACCAAGACGCTGACATTCCAGGTCGCTGGCCGGTATGAGCGGTTCTCCGATTTTGGCAGCACGGTAAACGGCAAGGTTGCGGGGCGCTGGGAATTCCTGCCGGGCTATGCAATCCGCGGCTCGGTCTCCACGGGCTTCCGCGCACCCAGCCTGGCGCAGCAGTTTTTCGCGACCACATCGACCAACAACGTCAACGGCAACCTGATCGAAATCGGTACTTTCCCGGTTTCCGATCCGGTGGCGCGCGCCCTGGGTTCACGGCAGCTTCAGGCCGAAAAGGCGACCAACTTCGGGGGCGGTTTTGCCGTTGAACCGTTCGAAGGCTTTTCGCTGACCGCAGACTATTACAACATCCGGATCCGCGACCGCGTTGTGCTGACCGAAAATCTGACTGGCGCGGCAGTAGTCGGCATTTTGACGGCTGCAGGTATCAATAACGTCACGTCCGCGCGCTTCTTCGTCAACGGGATCAACACCAAAACGCAGGGCGTCGATATTGTCGGCACCTACCGCGTGCCTGAATTTGGCCTGGGAACGTTCCGGTTGACGGCGGGCTATAACTATAACGAAACGTCCATCACGCGGCGTGCCGCATTGCCGACCTTGCCTGGATTGGTGCTGTTCGGCCGTGCGGAATCATTCCGCATCACCGATGGCCAACCCCGCGACAAGCTGAACCTGTCGCTCGACTGGAGCCTTGATCGCTTCTCGGCCACGTTCCGCACCAACCGGTACGGATCGGTATTCCTGCCCGGCTCATCGACCTCGCTCGCGGTCGCGCGCGGCGCCGGTGTCGCCGATTTCACGCTGACGCCGAAATGGGTCAGCGATGTGGAAGTGCGCGCCAAGATATACCAGGGCATCGAACTGGCAGTAGGCGCGGACAACGTGTTTGATGTGTATCCGGATCGGGTGCCCGCCGGCGGCGTATTCGGCAACAACGGGTTCTTCCTGCCTTATTCCAGCTTCTCGCCGTTCGGCTTCAGCGGGCGGTTCCTCTACGGGCGCATCTCAGCCGCCTTCTGATCAATCCCGTTACAACCATTGAAAAAGGGGGCTGCAAGGCCCCCTTTTTTATTCCTGTCGCGGCAAACGGGCGGCGGACGGCGTTACCGCCCCCTTCCGACCCGCCAGAGCCTTAGTGCCGGTGCTCGCGGCGCAGATTGTATCGGCCATCGACATAATCGGTGAACAAGCCCGATATTGCCGGATGGTCCACCGGCTCCTCGCTATCGTCGAGCACCAGATTCTGCTGGCTGACATAGGCGACATAGCTGCTCTCAACATTTTCGGCGAGCAAGTGGTAAAAGGGCTGATCCTTGCGGGGGCGGATGTCGAGCGGGATCGCGTCATACCATTCCTCGCTGTTGGCGAAGACCGGATCGACGTCGAAAATCACGCCGCGAAAATCGAACACACGGTGCCGCACGACATCGCCAATGGCAAAGCTGGCATGGGCAACCGGCGGCAGCACAATGCTGGAATCGCTGGGCAGGGCGGGGATGTGGGCGCGGTGCATAGGCATAATCTAGTGGTTGTTGCGCGCTGCACAAGCGGCATACTTGTGCCGCACCAATGATTGGGCTACGGCCCGCCCTCGGTCGACCCGCGAGCATGGTTTTTTCTAGCCATGATCGTGCGAATTCCCTCACGGAGAGGTGGCAGAGTGGTCGAATGTACCGCACTCGAAATGCGGCGTGGGTGCAAGCTCACCGTGGGTTCGAATCCCACCCTCTCCGCCACATATTCGTCCAGCTTTGTGGCTGGCAGGTCGCCCTGGAAATGACGTGATTCGGCGCGGAAGCGGTGGGCGCCGCATGCCGCTAGCCACTAGTGTGGATGCCTGATCCCATGGCGCTTATCCTGTTCAACAAGCCCTATGACGTGCTCAGCCAGTTCACTGATCGTGGCACTGCCGGATCGGCGCGGCGCACGCTTTCTGATTTCATCGATGTGCCCGGGGTGTATCCCGCCGGACGGCTCGACCTGGACAGTGAGGGGTTGCTGCTGCTGACCGACGATGGCCGTCAGCAGGCTCGCATCGCCGATCCGCGCTTCAAGATGCCCAAAACATATCTGGTGCAGGTGGAGGGTGATGTGGCGGCGGCGGGGCTGGTGGCGCTGCGCAAGGGCGTCGCGCTGAAGGACGGGATGACCCGCCCTGCCGAGGCGGATCGGATCGACGATCCCGATCTATGGCCCCGCAATCCCCCGATCCGGGTGCGCAAAAGCGTGCCGGATTGCTGGATCAGCGTTACAATCCATGAAGGCCGCAATCGCCAGGTACGGCGGATGACGGCCGCGATCGGGCATCCAACGCTGCGGCTGGTGCGGTGGCGGATCGGCGACTGGAGCCTGGACGGCATCACCCCCGGCGAATGGCGGCGCGCGGAGGCATGAATTTGGGTGGTGCGTAACAATTACGCCTGGAGAGCTGCTCAAAACCCGCAAACACAGTCGAATTCACTCAACCCCCATTCGTCCTGAGCGCAGTCAAAGCACTGCTTTTTCTTCGTGCCTCATGAATTGCGGCCCGAAGAAAAAGGCAAGGCTTCGACAGGCTCGGCCTGAAGGGGATGGAGTGGTTCCAGGTTGCAGCACAACGCTCTGACCAATCCCAACCCGTCCCTAAACGCGCCGACCGGATATCAGCTGAAACACCACGACGATGACGGCAAGTACGAGCAGGATGTGGATCAGCCCGCCCGCGATGGGGAACACCGCAAAGCCCAGCAGCCACAGCACAAAAAGAATAACTACAATGGTCCAGATCATCGCCCTATCTACACAAAAGCATGTCGTCTGGTGAGGTAAAGGCTGCTGGCGGCGCATGGTTCCGGCGCAGGCTCCGGTCAGCCCCAGGGATGGAGCAAAAGCCGGAACAATCCCTTGTTTGTGTTTGCTTCTAAAATTTCCGAT